>NZ_JBFRSN010000755.1:0-1209 GCF_041473595.1 Vibrio sp. 10N.222.46.A1 | reverse complement strand
GTTTAGCATTGCTAAGAAACATCAAGCAGCATTGGCCAAATCTTCCGGTTCTATTGATGACGGCCTATGCCAACATTGAAGATGCGGTCGCGGCAATGAAAGAAGGCGCTATCGATTACATGGCAAAGCCATTTGCTCCAGAAGTGCTGTTAAACATGGTGAGCCGTTACGCTCCCGTAAAGTCGGATGACAATGGCGATGCTATCGTTGCCGATGAGAAAAGTATCAAACTAATGATGCTGGCTGACAAGGTGGCTAAAACCGATGCCAACGTGATGGTGCTAGGGCCAAGTGGTTCTGGTAAAGAGGTCATGTCTCGCTATATTCATAACGCTTCGAGCCGTAAAGACGGTCCGTTTGTTGCGATTAACTGTGCCGCGATTCCAGATAACATGTTGGAAGCGACACTGTTTGGCTACGATAAAGGTGCGTTTACCGGTGCGATTCAAGCTTGCCCTGGTAAATTTGAACAAGCTCAAGGTGGTACTATTTTGTTGGATGAGATCAGTGAAATGGATCTTAGCCTACAAGCGAAACTATTGCGCGTATTGCAGGAGCGCGAAGTTGAACGTCTTGGTAGCCGCAAGAGCATCAAATTGGATGTCCGTGTTCTAGCAACCAGTAACCGCGACCTAAAACAGTATGTTTCTGAAGGGAATTTCCGTGAAGATTTATACTACCGACTGAATGTATTTCCAATTACTTGGCCAGCGCTGTGTGAACGTAAAGGTGATATTGCGCCGCTTGCGAAACATTTGGTGGAACGTCATTGCACCAAACTAGGAATGCCTGTTCCTGTTCTGTCTGAGCAAGCCATTAGTAAACTCGTCAATTATCCGTGGCCGGGAAATGTGCGTGAACTGGATAATGTCGTGCAGCGCGCTCTAATTTTGAGTGAGCAAGAAAATATTTCAGGCGAACATATTTTACTTGAAGGTGTTGATTGGCAAGACGCTACTGGACTACAACAGATCGTTGAAGGGAACAGTGTTGCAGCGCCAGAAATTAAGCCGATTGCTGAAGCGAATCCTATCAATAAAGTCGTGGCAGGTAGCGAAGGGCTTGGAAATGAACTTAGAGATCAAGAGTATGCGATCATTCTCGAAACATTGATTGCTTGTCATGGTCGACGTAAAGATATGGCTGAAAAGCTAGGCATTAGCCCTCGTACATTGCGTTATAAATTAGCGAAAATGCGTGATGCTGGAA
>NZ_JBFRSN010000754.1:0-1791 GCF_041473595.1 Vibrio sp. 10N.222.46.A1 | reverse complement strand
GTATTGGTCAATGTACGATTCGATGCATCTTCCAACGTCGAATCGATTTCGGTTCTCAACGACTAACGAGAGACTCGATGCAAGCAGGTCGCTAGAATGATTGAATGAACAACATTCGGCTCATTTTAGCGCATCTTGCTAGCTGTCCTTTGCTACTTCATCCCCATCCTCTTCTCTTCCAAAAGCCACCGAGTGACAATTAGGCCAATAACTCGCAATTCCATGAGCTTGGCTTATATTTATTAATACCCTTTGAACAAAAATTCGAAATGATGCCTATGTTCCTAACTCGGTTAATTTATGTCAGTACACTTTCCGAATGTTGTGATTCCAAAGCACTGGATGAAATACTCACTATCTCGCGAGACCACAATCGGCAGAGCCATCTAACAGGGCTTCTCAGTCATAATCAAAAGTACTTTCTTCAATGCATTGAAGGTTCTAGGGAGGCGGTAAACCATACCTACAATCACATCCTAAACGATAAGCGGCACGAGAGAGTGACCATACTGTATTTTAAAGAAGTTGATTGTCGAGAGTTTGGAGATTGGTCGATGGGAGACATTCCGCAGTCTAATTTGACTGAACTGTTGAACTTACAATTTTCGACTTCGGATCAATTTAACCCATACGAAATGTCTGGCGAAAGTGCTTATAAAATGCTTTTAGAGTTAAAGCAAAATTTGCCGTCTGAGTGACCGAATTTTCAAACGGCTGGCCTTAGAACGATGATGTCGATTCAGGGGTAAGTAATCCTCTTTCAAGCCCGAGTTCATACTCGGGCTATTCGTTCAAAAATCCCAGTCATCGTCTTCGGTAGCGACAGCTTTACCTATGACATAAGAAGATCCTGAACCAGAAAAGAAGTCATGATTTTCGTCAGCATTGGGCGACAGGGCGGCCATGATAGCAGGGTTAACCTGACAGAGTTCATCAGGGAACAGTGCTTCAAACCCCAAATTCATCAACGCTTTGTTAGCGTTATAATGTAGGAAGTGCTTCACATCTTCAGTTAAGCCAACAGGATCATAAAGCGATTCGGTATATTGTGTTTCGATTTCATAAAGAGAGAACATTAATGAATAAGCTTCATCCTTAACTCTCGCCTGTTCTTCCTCACTAAGAGATTGGTAGGCGAGCTGAAATTTGTATCCAATGTAGTAACCATGAATCGCCTCATCACGAATAATCAGACGGATCAAATCCGCTGTATTGGTCAGTTTAGCCCGACTCGACCAATGCATGGGTAGATAAAACCCAGAATAGAATAAGAAACTCTCTAGAAAAACACTGGCCACTTTTTTCTTTAGCGGATCGCCTTCAGCCAAATAATCATCGAGGACAATCTGTGCTTTTTTCTGTAACAGAGGGTTCTCTTCAGCCCAGCGAAACGCTTCATCAATTTGCGGCGTAGTACACAAAGTTGAGAAGACCGAAGAGTAGCTACGAGCATGAACGGCTTCCATAAAAGCGATGTTAGTTAATACCGCTTCTTCATGAGGTGTTCTCGCATCTTCCATCAAGGCTGGCGCACCCACCGTATTCTGAATCGTGTCGAGTAACGTTAAACCGGTAAAAACTCTAATCGTTAGCGTTTGCTCTTCTTCAGTTAGTTGCTTCCATGTTTGAATATCATTGGATAAAGGTACCTTTTCAGGCAGCCAAAAATTAACCGTCAGGCGATTCCAAATCTCTAGATCTTTGCCATCAATCATACGATTCCAGTTAATCGCTTGAACAGGTCCGGATTCCATCTTTTTCATTGCGTTTATCCCTTTATTACAGTGAGCA
>NZ_JBFRSN010000753.1:0-5983 GCF_041473595.1 Vibrio sp. 10N.222.46.A1 | reverse complement strand
TTAAAAACCATCAAGGTTTCTTGCCAGCAACATATCAAGTTTGTTTAGGGGTTATTCAATTATGATTGATGCATTATTCATTGCAGGTACGGATACCGAAGTGGGAAAAACTATGGTTTCAAAAGCGATTCTTCAAGCTTTGGCCGCACAAGATTTATCAACAATTGGTTATAAGCCAGTTGCAGCAGGGTGTGAACAATACCCTGAAGGGTTACGTAACAGTGATGCATTGCACCTTCAAGAAGCTGCGACGCAAGATATCGCCTACGAAGACGTTAATCCGTATGCGCTGTTGCTACCATCATCACCACACATTGCAGCAAAGCATGATGGTGTGGTGATTGATGAAACCGTATTATCAGCTAAGTTGGCAGAGCATAAGCAAAACTCTGACATCGTGTTAGTTGAAGGTGCTGGTGGTTGGCGTGTACCGGTTTCTGATGAAGAATATTTGTCTAGCTGGGTCAAAAAAGAGCAGCTGCCAGTGGTATTGACGGTCGGCATTAAGCTTGGCTGTTTGAGTCATGCACTGCTAACTGCAGAAGTGATTCGTGCTGATGGACTGAACCTAGTAGGTTGGGTTGCAAACCGCATTAACCCAGGTACTGAACATTACGCTGAAATTATAGCGATGCTTGAAGATAAGCTAGGTGCACCGAAGTTAGGTGAAATTCCGTATGTGCCAAGAGCAAAGTCTAAGAACATTGGTAAGTATATTAATATACAGCCATTGCTCGACCTTTAAACTTCGAGTTATACGTTAAACAAGAAAAGGGCTGCGATTGCAGCCCTTTTGCTATGTTAAGCCTTTTGGCCATGAGTTTATAAACAACTGGCCTTTGAACAAGTCGCTATGGGTTAGTGTTCTTTTGTAAGTCCCATTAGTGCTTGTTGTGTCTCTGTGATTTTTGTCTGTGCCGCTTGCGGTGTTAGGATCCCAATCTGCTTTTTTGCTTCTTCTTCAGTAATCCCTAGGTGACAGCACAGTAAATCGATAGCCATTTGAGTGTTAGTACCTTCAACCATGATTCTTCCCTTTTTGTACATGGACTAGCCAATAAATCATCTGAAGCCACTGTAAACGGATTGTTATACCGACACCATACGACTTAGGTCTAATAGACTGGAGGTGATTCGAATATGGTCTCGTAATCAAATGTTGCAATTTAATGCTTAACCTTGTTTTCTTAATCTAAGACTATATGTATAAGTAAGTATAAGTCTTCAAGGTTGGAATAAATTGCTGTCTGCCTTGTCTATAATAATAAGTTTTATAAAAACAGCTTTCATGCGGAGATAAGTAATGAAGCGAGTAATGTTGTTCCTTGCAACCAACCTAGCGGTTGTATTGGTACTAAGTGTTGTTCTTAATATTGTATACGCAGTTACAGGTATGCAACCTGGTAGCCTATCAGGCTTATTGGTGATGGCTGCAGTATTTGGCTTTGGTGGCTCATTCATTTCATTGATGATGTCAAAGAAAATGGCGCTACGATCGGTAGGCGGTATGGTCATTGAAAGCCCACGTAACGAAACAGAACATTGGTTGATGGAGACGGTAAGCCGTCAATCTCAACAAGTTGGTATTGGTATGCCAACAGTGGCGATCTACGACTCGCCAGACATCAACGCATTCGCGACGGGCGCTAAGCGTAATGATTCATTAGTAGCAGTCTCTACGGGTCTGCTACACAACATGACGCGTGATGAAGCTGAAGCAGTGTTAGCGCATGAAGTGAGTCACATCGCGAACGGTGATATGGTGACCATGACGCTAATGCAGGGCGTGGTGAACACGTTCGTTATCTTCCTATCTCGTTTCATCGCCAACATTGTTGCGTCGAATGACAACGAAGAAGAGGGTGGCAGCAACATGATGGTGTACTTTGGTGTGTCTATGGTGCTGGAATTAGTATTTGGTTTCTTAGCAAGCTTCATTACGATGTGGTACAGCCGTCATCGTGAATTCCATGCCGATGCAGGTGCTGCGCACTTAGTAGGTAAAGAGAAGATGATAGCAGCGCTAGAGCGTCTTAAGGTGAGCCATGAGCCACAACTAGAAGGTTCTATGATGGCATTTGGTATCAACGGCAAGAAATCGCTTACTGAGCTTCTGATGAGCCACCCACCACTAGACAAGCGTATTGCGTCTCTACGTAACATGTAATCGCTACGTAATTCTCGTCGCTAGACGACAAGAGACCTTTGAAAGGCTTCCTTCGGGAGGCCTTTTTTGATCTTGGTATTCAAGACAGTAAGTATCCGAGGGATATGTGTCTGGTGATAGAGGGTTACTAGTGATGAAGCGTTGCAATATTTATTGGTTGATATCGCACGGACTGACATGTGTAGGGTAATTAGGAGGGGGGCTATGTTCTTTTGATAACAGCGCGTACTAAGCACACTTTCTTCCGCCCAACAAAAAGGCTTCCACATGGGAAGCCTTAGTCTATTCTGTGATTCGAAATTCGAATCTTACAGCTTGTCAGTTAGCTCGATAGCTTGACCGATGTAGTTCGCTGGAGTCATCTCTTTCAGACGAACTTTCTCGTCTGCAGGGATTTCAAGGCCGTCGATGAATGCACGCATGCCTTCGCCATCTACACGTTTACCACGAGTTAGCTCTTTTAGCTTCTCGTATGGCTTCTCGATGCCGTAACGGCGCATTACTGTTTGTACTGGTTCTGCTAGTACTTCCCAGTTCTTGTCTAGTTCAGCAAGTAGCGCTTCACGGTTAACTTCTAGCTTGCTAATACCTTTCAGAGTCGAAGTGTATGCAATGATAGCGTAGCCAACACCAACACCTAGGTTACGAAGAACCGTAGAGTCAGTAAGGTCACGCTGCCAGCGAGAAACTGGAAGCTTTTGTGCAAGGTGGCTGAATACTGCGTTTGCTAGACCAAGGTTGCCTTCAGAGTTTTCGAAGTCAATTGGGTTAACTTTATGCGGCATTGTAGAAGAACCGATTTCGCCAGCAATAGTCTTCTGCTTGAAGTGACCAAGAGCGATGTAGCCCCAAACGTCACGGTCGAAGTCCAGAAGGATTGTGTTGAAACGTGCAACTGCATCAAAAAGCTCAGCGATGTAATCGTGAGGTTCGATTTGAGTTGTGTACGGGTTCCAAGTTACGCCAAGAGATTCAGTGATGAACTCTTCGCTGAACTGGTGCCATTCAACTTCTGGGTATGCAGAAAGGTGTGCGTTGTAGTTACCTACAGCACCGTTGATTTTCGCTAGGATCTCAACGTTTTCGATTTGCTTGTATTGACGTTCCATACGGTACGCAACGTTAGCCATCTCTTTACCCATAGTAGAAGGAGAAGCCGGCTGACCGTGTGTACGAGACAGTAATGGAATGTCGCGGTACTCGTTCGCAAGTGCTTTGATAGCATCAATTACGTTACGGATTTCTGGAAGAATCACTGTGTCACGAGCTTCTTTAAGCATAAGCGCGTGAGATGTGTTGTTGATGTCTTCAGAAGTACATGCAAAGTGAATAAATTCGTTTACAGCGTGAAGTTCAGGAACGCCAGCAACTTTCTCTTTCAAGAAGTACTCAACCGCTTTAACGTCGTGGTTAGTCGTGCGCTCGATCTCTTTGATACGTAGAGCATCTTCTTCACTGAAGTTAGCTGCTAGTTCATCAAGAAACTGGTTAGCTTCTGCACTGAACGCTGGTACTTCTTTGATTGCATCTGTAGCTGCAAGCTTTTGTAACCAACGAACTTCAACGATAGAGCGGTACTTTAGTAGGCCAAACTCACTAAAGATGCTGCGTAATGCAACAGTCTTGCTTCCGTAACGGCCGTCTACTGGTGAAACAGCAGTCAATGCTGACAGTTCCATGGTGTTCTCCTGAATTGAGTTTTCTAAATTTTGAGAGGTTTATACCAGTAACAATCTCAATTGTCACGCATATTGCGCAATCGTTTGCGTGAGAGTTGTGTTGGTACAAAAAACAAGCTCGCGACGAGGCGCGAGCTAATAAATTACATGCGAGCTAGCAGGATTTGAGCCTGCTCGATCATCTTCTTGCGACCGAAGATAAGGTGGCGACGTTTACCGCCAACTTGACGCCATAACACAGCGCTTCGAATTCCTGATAGCAGCAGGGCACGAACCTTATGCTGGCTCGACGTCTGTTGAAGTACAGCTGGCGTCCCAGAAACCTGAATACGCGGGCCGATAGGGCTCACAACATCAAGGTAGATACTGGCTAGGTTGCTGATCATTTGCTCGTCAAACAGATCAAAGTGTTCAGTTTGACGTTCTGCAGTTTGAATACGATCGCCAAGCTGAGACATAGAGTCGTTACGAGAAGATAGCTTACGCTCAAGTGCCATCAAGCTGATGATGTAGCGAGTAATATCGCTACCAGCGGGAGTACTATCGATACCTTTTACTAAGCACTCAAGGCCAAGCTTTAGGTTCGCTTCACGTCCAAAGACACCCACGGTGTTCGCTGGATTGGTATTTAAAATGGCACTGAGTGAAGCTTCGAAGGCATCTTTATCACAATGGCCGTCTTTCGCTACTTGTTGAACCAAAGCCACAGCTTGGCAAATTCCAGCGAAAGCAATAGTACGGTCATAAAGTGTATTAGCCACGTAGTAACTCCTAGTTGTCTTCTATTGTTTGTCGTTCGATTATTGGTTAGATGCGCTTTTCAATGATACCACCACCAAGACATACGTTGTCTAGGTAGAACACTGCTGATTGACCTGGGGTCACCGCAATTTGTGGTTCGTCAAAAATAACCTTAATGTTCTCGTCATCAATTGGGATGATTGTACAAGGAATATCGGTCTGACGGTAACGTGTTTTTACCGTGCACGTCATAACTTCAGTAATTGGTGTGCGATTAACCCAATGAAGCTGAGAAGCGATCAAACCTTCTGATTTTAAAAGAGGGTGGTCTTTACCTTGTACCGCGATCAGAACATTACGTTTAAGATCTTTTTCACCAACAAACCATGGTTCTTCATTACCGCCGCCACCTTTGGTACCACCGATATGCAGGCCTTTACGTTGGCCTAGCGTATGGTACATCAAGCCTTGGTGTTGCCCAATAACTTGGCCTTCTGGTGTCTCGATGTTTCCCGGTTGAGCGGGTAGGTATTTGCCTAAGAACTCAGTGAACTTTCGCTCACCAATAAAGCAGATGCCTGTTGAATCTTTCTTTTTCGCAGTGATCAAGTCTTGCTCTTCAGCAATACGTCGTACTTCTGGCTTCTCTAATTCACCCACAGGGAATAGGCTGCGTGCCACTTGATCTGAGCTTAGCGTATAAAGGAAATAACTTTGGTCTTTATTGCCGTCTAGGCCGCGTAGCATTTCTGGCTTCGCACCAGCGTCTAGCTCTTCTTGTGTTGGGAAAGTACGACGAACATAGTGACCCATCGCGATGTAGTCTGCGTCTAATACTTCATCCGCAAACTCTAAGAATGCTTTGAATTTGATTTCTTTGTTACAAAGGATATCTGGGTTCGGTGTACGACCCGCTTTGTATTCTTCCAGAAAGTACTCGAATACATTATCCCAGTACTCTGCTGCAAAGTTGATAGTGTGAAGGTGGATACCTAACTTGTCACATACCGCTTGAGCATCAGCAAGGTCTTCAGCTGCCGTGCAGTATTCTTCGTTATCGTCTTCTTCCCAGTTTTTCATGAAAAGGCCTTCTACCTGATAGCCTTGTTGCTGAAGAAGATACGCCGATACTGACGAATCTACACCGCCGGACATACCGACAATTACTTTCTTTTCGCTGTTTCCAGAGCTGATATCTGACATGTCTAAACACCGTTACTATTACTTGGTCGCAGATTCTAACAGAAAGAGAAACACCGTGACAGATCCGAGACCGGAATCACAGTTTCATTTGCACAAATAATGCGCTGACTTCGTTAGAGAATCGCATGAACGCGAGGAGACTCGCTAGGATGTCAGATCTATATGTGGCATAGTCGCTCAAAATCCAAGAGCT
>NZ_JBFRSN010000752.1:0-3206 GCF_041473595.1 Vibrio sp. 10N.222.46.A1 | reverse complement strand
ACATTTAAATATGCAACCGATAAAGTACGGTTGAAAATTCGTCAGGTCATTGAAAGGAAAATCATTTTTCAATTTATTCGTTGAGTGATTTAGGCCTTGTTCAATGTGACGTTTTTTAGTCGGAATTTTGGCTCATGTATTAAAGCAGTGGTCAATAAGGAGCTAAGGAAGTACAGCTGATACTCGTTTTGAGTTGTTGCGTTTTCAACCTTTGAATGTCTTCCCTAGTTTTCCTTATAAATGCCGTACATGAGCCCACCTAAAGTTAATGCTTAATCAAGGAGAATTTTAAATGACAGCATTACGCCCCGCGGCAGTGAATGAGCTAGGAAATAGCAAATTCAAGCTACGTACTTTATCTGCAATCATCATGGGACTTTGTGTCAGTGGTCAAGCTTTTGCAGCGACGAACAATAATAATGAAACTACCGCTAACGAAGAAAAAACTACTTTTGAAGTTACCGTGTATGGCGAGAAAATAGAACGTTCGATTTATGATACGGGCTCAAGCGTGCATGTGTATGATGAAGATCGTATTGCGACTACTCCAGGTGCATCTGAGGTCGATGACTTGCTGCAGCTAACACCGAACATTGTAGATTCAGGTCAGGGTAATAACCTACCATCGATTCGTGGTGTTGATGGGTCAGGTCCTTCATTCGGTGGTCTTGCAGCCTTTGGTGGCTCTGTGCCAAGATTGAATCTTTCAATTGATGGACGCTCACTCAGCTATTCTGAAGTCGCGTTCGGTCCTCGCTCTTTATGGGATATGCAGCAAGCGGAAATTTATCTTGGACCGCAAAGCTATGTCCAAGGTCGAAATGCTTCTGCGGGTGCTATCGTTTTAAAATCCAATGATCCGACTTACGATTTTGAGAGCAAAGTTAAGGCTGCTATTGGTCAGCAAGACTATTCTCAAACCGCTGCGGTAATCTCAGCGCCAATACTTGAAGATCAACTGGCCTTCAGGTTGAGTGTTGATCAACAAAAACGCAGTAGTTATGCAGACCTTACTGCCTATGAACCTGTCGGTGACCCTAATCGAATTGAGATGACGACAGCTCGCGGTAAATTTTTACTAGAGCCAGCAGGCCTTCCTGGATTCAAAACCACGTTAACGATTGCCCATATGGATACCGTTGGACCTCAATCTGAATCTCAACAGACAAAGATCAATAGAGCTGTTTACGAAACTCAGTCAACAAGCGGCATTTGGGATGTATCTTATGACATCTCAGATACGTTAGTGTTCGAAAATAATTTGATCTACACCGATCGCACCTACGATCGAATCACTGATCCTGCGGGCAGAAAGCAGGATTTCAAATCGAAAGGTAATGAGTTCCAAATAGAGCCTTTGGTTCGATTTGATTCCCTTAGCGAAGATCTTTCTGGTTTGTTTGGTTTACGCTACTTCAAATCTGAAGATGATGATGTATTTGAACAGACTGGGTCATCTATACCAATGGAAGGCAAAAACCGTGCTATGTCGGCATTCGCTGAAGTGACGTACTTGGTGATGCCGAGCATCGAAGTTGTAGCGGCAGGGCGATTCGAACGCGAAAGCAAAAAACGCTATGTTGCCCCGGGTCGCTTCGGCTTAGATTATGATGAAACATCAAATGTATTCCTTCCTAAGCTTGAAGTTGCCTATAAGCCTGAATCAGATCAAACCGTGGGTATCCGAGCAGCTAAGGGCTTTAACTCTGGAGGTGGCGGTGTTGGCTTCAATAACAAAACGTGGGCATTTTCTTCATATACGTATGAAGACGAATACGTTTGGAACTATGAATTCTTCACTCGCCATAGTCTGCTAGATAATGAACTTGAGTTAACAACTAACGTCTTCTACAACGACTATGATAATTTCCAAGTACTGGAGACTTCATCAAAAGGTGATGTGAAAGTTGATAATGTTGATGAAGCATATACTTACGGTGCAGAACTAGGAAGCCGTTGGTTAACAACATCTAACCTAGAGCTATTGGCTTCACTTGGTTTGTTGAAAACAAGCTACAAAGATCATGCTAATAGCTCAAAAGAACTCGCTCGTGCCCCTTCTTTGACGGCAAGCTTCGGTGCTTTATACATGTTTGCTGAGAATTTCGAATTGAGTGGTAATGCGAATTACACTGGAGATTACTTCAGTGACGTTGAAAACTCAGCTAACCAGAGTATTGATGCTTACTGGGTTGCAAATGCACAAGTTGCGTATGTGTTTACTAACGGACGTATGTCTTTATTCGCTACAAACTTGTTTGATTCTCAGAAAGAAACATTCAATTTCGGTGGAGACGATATTACGAAGCAAGCTCCTCGCCAAATTGGTGGTTCAGTAGAATTGTACTTCTAATCGGTTAGATATAATAAAAACGCCTTGCTCAAAGCAAGGCGTTTATTGATCCCAAACGGTTGTCAAAATGTTTAAGGTGCTAGAAGTCAGAACCTTAATTTAGGCTGTAGCTTCAGTAGAGGTCATGATCGTCTGCCAAGATTCGAGTGTTGGCGTCGCCATTAATTGGGCAAAGCTAATGTTTATCCCTGCATTTCTTAGTTGGCCTGTTAGGCGCATCATACTGATTGAATCCAAACCGAGTTCGATGAGGTTAACGTCCGGCTTTACCGATTCGACTGGAACACTTAATACCTGACTGATTATTTCTACCAGATCAATATTTGCTTCTTGCTTAGACAAAATAATTTCCTTTTCTTTCGGAAGTTTATCTTCTACTTCCAATATTTCACTCAAATTCGCTATACACGATATCACCACTTGATTGTTATATACAAATGATTATTATTAGCATTTACATGTATTGATAGGCGTCAATTGTGCTGAATCGATTTGGGTATCTTAATACTTCCAAGCGTTGGTCTTAGCACTTCAACATACAATAAGGAATGACATGGAAACCGTGCTCAAGGAGAAGCTTTGTCAAGATGGCTTGTTATATGGCTTTGTTGATCAACCAGATCGTCAATCTGCGAAGTTTGAACAGAACAACTTATGGTTAAACACACCTTTATGGGCAATTTTGAGTGAAGGGGTTGCTCTGCATCCAACTAAACCTGCAGTAGCCGATCCGACGGGTAGCCTTACTTATGAAGAGTTGCAGTCTGAAGCAGACAGAATAGCCGCGGGTTTAAAAGAGGTCGGGTTAAAAGCTGGAGACCGGGTCGTATTTCAGGTGTCTAACAGCATTTAT
>NZ_JBFRSN010000751.1:0-2218 GCF_041473595.1 Vibrio sp. 10N.222.46.A1 | reverse complement strand
GTATTGCTGTGAACATCACTATTGTTGGGCCTGGGGCTATCGGCTCTTTGTGGGCGATAAAACTACTTCAAGCGGGTCATAATGTGGCTTTGTGGAGTCGTTCCGCAGATAACTCAATTGACTTATCGCTTGATGAACAAACTTCACTTTCCTTCAGTAACAACAATATTGAGAAGCTACCAGAAAGTGATCTAGTGATCTTCACGGTCAAAGCTTGGCAAGTAGAAGAAGCAACCACCCCACTGCTTCAATATCTCGACCCTGACACTATTCTCATGTTCATGCACAACGGTATGGGAGCGGTCGATAACATTGCTAATCAAATTGACGCTCACCCAGTAGTATTGGCGACCACGACTCAAGCAGCATTCAAACCCAATAGCAACAATGTATCCCACACCGGAATCGGCCAAACTCAATTGGGTGCTTTTAACCTCAAGGGGCAACAGTGCACTTTTTTAGTTGATGTGTTGGAACATGCCTTCCCTGCCGTGAGTTGGAATCCAGAAATAACAACGGCGCTGTGGGCTAAACTCGCCATAAATTGTGCAATCAACCCACTGACTGGGCTGGAACAAATCAAAAATGGAGAGCTTGCTGACCAAAGGTTTAACGATATTTTGAGTTCTATAGTTAAAGAACTCACGCAAGTGATGCTGGCGGAAGGCATTACTTGTTCATTCGACGAATTAGAAACAAGCGTCAACAAGGTTATTCAAGCGACAGCAAAGAACAATTCATCAATGAAGCAAGATATGTTTTACCAACGAAAGACAGAGATCGACTTCATTACCGGACACTTGATAAAAACAGCACTTAAGCATCAGATAGAGGTTCCTGTTAACCAAAAGCTGTTTACGCAGGTTAAAGAACGAGAAAATCGCTGGAATCATCAAGATTAGTCAGCAACGATTAACAAGTCGCGATAAAATAACGATACCGCTCAGCATAACGCTAGCAACAATTTCCAAGATTTTAGGTAAGAATAGATGCTTGATATCAATCACATCCGAGAGCAGTTTCCTGCGCTATCACAAACCATCAATCAACAACCGTTGATTTATTTAGACAGCGCAGCAACGACACAAAAACCTCAGGTGGTTATTGATGCCATTAGCCAATACTACTCCAAACAAAATGCCAATGTTCACCGTGGCAGTCACAGCTTAACCGCGAACGCGACCAGTCAATTTGAAGCCGCAAGAGATAAGGTCGCTCAGTTTATTGGCGCGGCTTCTTCAAAAGAGATCATTTGGACTCGCGGTGCAACCGAAGCACTCAACCTGATAGCTCAAACGCACGCAAGAAGTACGCTTCAAGCTGGTGATGAGATTTTGGTTAGCGAAATGGAGCATCACGCCAACATCGTACCTTGGCAAATTGTGGCAGAACAAACCGGAGCGAAAGTCGTAAAAGTACCGATGACGTCAGATTGTGAATTTGATCTTGCTGCCTTTGACGCTCTATTAAATGATCGAACCAAGATTGTTGCTCTGGCTCAGATAACTAATGTGACTGGTTCTCGTCAGCCCATCGAAGAAGTGATCGAGAAAGCACACAAGATGAATGCGATTGTTGTGGTCGATGGAGCGCAAGGTATTGTTCATGAGCCCGTTGATGTTGCTGCTTTAGGGGCTGATTTCTACGTGTTCTCTGGGCATAAGCTCTATGCTCCAGCTGGTATTGGGGTGCTTTATGGCAAGCTTGAATTGCTCGAAGCGATGCCACCTTGGCATGGTGGTGGCAAGATGGTTGAGCGCGTGTCTTTCTCTGGCACTACATTTTCTGAACTGCCGGGGAAGTTTGAAGCGGGCACGCCAAATGTAGCAGGAGCGATAGCATTAAGTACCGCAATAGAATGGTTAAGTGATTTTGCTCAACGAGATGTCGAAAATCATATCCACCAGCTGCAGCACGAGACTTATCTTGCACTCAGTAAACTGGATGATATTCAGGTATTGGGTTATCAACCCAACGCAAGTGTGATTACTTTTGTGATGGATGGCGTTCACCACCAAGATATTGCAACCCTGTTGGATCAACAAGGTATCGCAGTACGTGCTGGACATCATTGTGCTCACCCATTAATGGATGCACTTAATGTGAAAGGAACGGTTCGTATTTCATTTGGTATTTATAACAATCTAGATGATGTTGAAAAGCTCGTAGCGGCGATAGAAAAAGCCGTTGATATGCTGTAGCGAGTAGCGAGTAGCGA
>NZ_JBFRSN010000750.1:0-2241 GCF_041473595.1 Vibrio sp. 10N.222.46.A1 | reverse complement strand
GTAAGAGCTACGTTTACCAAAACGAAGAGTCTGAAGTTTACAAACGCATCATCGTTTCTGAAGATAACAAGAAACTGCTTGGTGCCGTAATGGTCGGTGACACATCTGATTATGGCGATCTTCTACAGCTAATGCTGAATGAAATCGAGCTACCAGAACACCCAGATGCATTGATTCTGCCTGCTCACGCGGGTGCAGAAAAACCAACACTTGGCGCGGATTCTTTACCAGAAACTGCCGTTATCTGTTCTTGTTTCGATGTAACGAAAGGCAAGATCGCTCAAGCGGTTGCTGAAGGTCACCACACCATTGGTGATATCAAAGCAGTCACTGGCGCAGGTACTGGTTGTGGTGGTTGTATTCCACTTGTGACTTCAGTGCTAAACGCTGAACTTGCTAAAGCCGGTGTGGAAGTGAAGAACGACGTTTGTGAGCACTTTGCTTACTCTCGCCAAGAGCTTTTCCACCTAATTCGCATCGAAGAAATCAAAACATTCGATGAGCTACTAGAGAAATACGGTAAAGGCTACGGCTGTGAAGTATGTAAACCTCTAGCGGGTTCTATTCTTGCTTCTTGCTGGGGTGAACACATCCTTAAGCCTGAACTAGTGAAACTGCACGATACCAACGATAACTTCCTAGGTAACATTCAAAAAGACGGCACTTACTCGGTTATCCCTCGTATGGCTGGTGGTGAAGTAACACCTCAAGCACTTAGTGTTCTTGCGGATGTGGCGGCTGAATACAACCTGTACACCAAAATCACGGGTGCACAACGTATCGGTCTGTTTGGTGCTCAGAAAGATGACTTACCAGCAATCTGGAAGAAGTTAATTGCTGCGGGTTACGAAACGGGCCAAGCTTACGCAAAAGCACTTCGCATGGCTAAGACATGTGTAGGTTCAACTTGGTGTCGTTACGGCGTTCAAGATTCAGTTGGCCTAGGCGTGATGATCGAGAACCGTTACAAAGGCATCCGTACTCCTCATAAGATGAAGTTTGGTGTGTCGGGCTGTACTCGTGAGTGTGCTGAAGCTCAAGGTAAAGATTTAGGTATTATCTCGACTGACGCGGGTTGGAACATGTACGTGTGTGGTAACGGTGGTATGAAGCCTCGTCACGCAGACCTACTGGCAAGCGACCTAGACCAAGAAACACTGTTGAAATACATCGACCGTTTCATGATGTTCTACATCCGCACGGCTGCGCCACTACAACGTACTTCGGTATGGATGGACAACCTAGAAGGTGGCGTTGACTACCTACGTGAAGTGATTGTTGATAACAAACTTGGCATCAACGACCAGCTTGAAGCTGACGTGGCTGGCCTAGTGGGTAACTTCGCTTGTGAGTGGACTGACACTATCAACGACGAAGCTCAACTTAAGCGCTTCTCACACTTCATCAATGCTGATGACCGTGATGAAAACGTTGTTTTTGTTGACGATGGCCGTGAACAACACCGCCCAGCAACATTCACAGAAAAACACCCAGAAGCGAAGGGCGATATCCTTCACGTTGAACTGGTTTAATTGGGAGACGACATCATGGCATTTACCAAAGTTTGTAAGATCGAAGACATTATTCCAGGTACCGGTGTTTGTGCGTTGGTTGGTGGTGAGCAAGTTGCTATTTTCCGCCCAACTAAAGCCGAAGAAGTGTTCGCTATTAGTAACACTGACCCGTTTTTTCAATCAAACGTTTTATCTCGCGGTTTAACGGTTGAGCACAAAGGTGAGCTTTGGGTGGCAAGCCCACTTAAGAAGCAACGCTTTAACCTAGCAACAGGTGTGTGCATGGAAGACGAGAGCTTCAGCGTGAAAGCGTATAAAGTTCGTATTACCAAAGGTGCTGTTGAAATCTCAGCATAATCGAATACGTAACAAGATTTGATAGATCAAGGGTTCTAGTTCCCGACATTGCCTTAGTTCGGCAGCTAGAGCCTTTTCCCATCCAATTTTAACTTTTAATTTTAACTTTTTAAGGACAACCTTATGTCTCCTGATTTTAAACCAGCTGAATTCGTTCAAACGATGATCGATGTGGGTGAAGCGAAAACGAAAACAAGTACTCGCGATCTTCTTATTCGAAGCACAATGGCAGGCATCATTCTTTCTCTTGCTGTTGTTGTGGCAATTACGACTATCGTGCAAACAGGCATTGGTATTGTTGGCGCTCTAGTATTCCCAGTGGGCTTCGTCATTCTAAGTGTTATGGGCTACGACCTAGTAACGGGTGTAT
>NZ_JBFRSN010000749.1:0-1692 GCF_041473595.1 Vibrio sp. 10N.222.46.A1 | reverse complement strand
AATGATGCCACCTCAATACTGCCATCTGTATAACGTGCACCAAATTTCAGTTCTTGCCACAATGTCGGTTGATAGCCCAATGCAAATTCACTCAGATACTCTTGATAAGACATTGGTAAGTAGTCTTTGGTTGCATCCAGTGTAGGTTCTCCAATCTCGCCGATTCCTGCTGGCAGGTTTCGATTCTGGTTGCTGTAAGCAATAGACACAGATGTGAACAACTTTTGACTCGAAAAGAATGGTGAGAAGAGTTCCGCCTCAATGCGTTTGTCAGTACCCATCTCGATATTAGTTCTTAGCTCTGCACCATGCTTATTAATATCGGTAAAGTTGGCAGAGACACCGAGCGAATACTGGCTGGTAGTCGAGAAATCATCTTCAAGAAAAAATCGAAAATTGAGATAGTTGGGACCCCAAGATTTTTCGTTCACATCGACCAGCAGTTGATCCTCGCCATCAACATTTTCAAATTCATAAGTAACCAACTCGAACCGATCTAAAGCATAAAGATCTTTCACTTTAGATTCGATTTCACTGGTTTTAACAACCTGACCAGAATCGAGGTTTAAACGATTTTCGATCAACTTATCTGAATAGTGGGTGTTGTTGTTAATAATAACTCTATCAACGACAGTCTGGTCGCCATGTTTTAGCTGCTTTCGAGCTTGCTGTTTATGATCGATATACTTTTGATAGTCTGCGTTAGAGAGAGCCAACTTAGAAAGCTGATCCGTATACTGCCTTGTTGCTTCGTATCCAGCATGATAAGCCGTCGGCATTTTATCGAACTCGGTGGTCTCCATTTGCCCAACATCAGGACGTAGGAAAAAATCATCGTCTGTTAACGTCGCGGCTTGCTCTTGAGTGCTGCGTTGAACAAGGTAATTAGAGAGTTGGTCTGCTGCGGCTAAAAAGTTAGTGAAGTCTTCTTTGCTTTTGTAGTTAGTACTGATATCAATCGCAATAACTATGTCAGCACCCATCGCTCTAGCAACATCAACAGGCATGTTATTAGTGACACCACCATCGACCAACATTCGCCCATCAACTTCATAAGGAGGAAGTGCTCCAGGTACTGACATACTCGCCATCATCGCATCAACAAGGTGACCATGATCGATCACGACTTCTTCAAGGTCGATAATATCGGTTGCGACAGAGCGATATGGAATAGCGAGGCTGTCGAAAGAATCGAGGGGAGATAAATTACCAGTGGTCTCGCGCAGAATACGCAACATATTCTGACCTTGAACCACACCTTTTCTGGCTTTGATTTCGCCCCAACCTAAACCGAGATCGGTATTCAGTTGATAACGGTCTTCATATTCTTTGTCTCGCACACGGCGATCACTACGGTCAACGCGATCGCGATAACCACGATTCCAATCAACCGTATAAATAAAGCTCTCGATCTCATCTGCGCTCATCCCTGTCGCATAAAGACCACCAACGTATGCGCCCATGCTGGTACCGGTAATGTAATCAACCGGAATTTGCATCTCTTCTAGGGCTTTAAGCACACCGATGTGAGCTGCACCTTTTGCCCCACCACCAGCAAGAACGACAGCAACGGTTGGCCTTTTATGAGCTTCTTTAAGTTCAACATGTTCTGATGAATCAACCTGTGCTGCAGTAGCGGCAAACAGTTGAAAACTGATCACAGTACCGACAATACCCAAGCTACTCACTAAC
>NZ_JBFRSN010000748.1:0-2628 GCF_041473595.1 Vibrio sp. 10N.222.46.A1 | reverse complement strand
GGTAAGTTTTATTAATTCAAAAGCTTACATAAATATGACTTTGCAATCGGTCAAAGATAGGATATCGTGCCGAAAAACTGGACCTGGTTCAGTTTATAAAAAGGACTTGGCTTTAATTTACTTTTAACACAGTGACTTAACAGGAGTTAAACTGTTTATTATTGTTAAAGTAAGTTTGGCTTAAGACAGTTTAGCTCATAGCATATTATATAGAGGATGCACATTATGGCTGATAGTTCGACAGCGCTTGAGACTCCAATTGTGGATGGTTTATCTCAGGCCGAGCAGTGGTTAACAAATAATTCAGATCTATTTATCCAATACGGTGTAAACATTATCTCTGCACTGATAATTCTATTTATTGGTAACTTGATTGTTAAAGCAGTCGCGAATAGCGTATCTAAGGTTCTTGAGAAGAAGAAGATGGATCGAGCTGTTGTGGAGTTTATCCACGGTTTAGTTCGTTATTTACTGTTTGTTATTGTTCTTATCGCTGCACTTGGTCGTTTAGGCGTTCAAACTGCATCTGTAGTTGCTGTTATTGGTGCGGCTGGTTTAGCCGTTGGTCTTGCGCTGCAAGGCTCACTATCTAACTTTGCAGCGGGTGTACTTATCGTTGCATTCCGTCCATTCAAGTCTGGTGACTACGTGGAAATTGGTGGTGTAGCGGGTTCAGTTGATTCAATTCAGATCTTCCAAACTGTTTTAACAACACCAGACAACAAAATGGTTGTAGTACCTAACGGAAGCGTTATCGGTAGCCCAATCACTAACTATTCTCGTCATGCGACGCGCCGTATTGACCTAATGATTGGTGTTTCTTACAACGCTGATCTTCAGAAGACAAAAGCGCTACTGACTAAGATCTGTGAATCTGATGAGCGCGTATTGAAAGATCCAGGTGTTCAAGTAGGTGTTCACACGCTAGCTGATTCTTCAGTTAATTTTGTTGTTCGTCCATGGGTTAGCACTGCTGACTACTGGAATGTTTATTTCGACCTTATGCAAGCTATCAAAGAAGGCTTGGACAACGAAGGTATCGAAATCCCATTCCCGCAAATGGATGTACACATGAATAAAGTTGAAGCTTAATTTCTAGTTAGTTTTTATAGCTATTAGCTTCTATAAGGAAAGGCGGATAACTTAGGTTATTCGCCTTTTTTGTTGGATGAGTAAAGTTTGTTTGATGACTAAAGAAGAATAGGTTTACCCGTATTGCTCAATGAGTCCATTGGCGAGCACAAGTGCAATAGCGAACATCATGGTTGCTACTGCGATATCGATGCCTTTCTTAACTTTAGGTTTCGATAGCGTTGGACCTAGCTTTGCTGCGCCTAATGATAAGGAATAAAACCACACGAATGAAGCTAAGATAGTCCCCATCGCAAACGCAATTCTGTCGTTGCCTTCAAACTGCCCGCCAATGGATCCTAGAATCACCACGGTATCCAAATAGAGGTGTGGGTTTAATACTGTTACAGCTAATGCACCCAAAATAACGGTGCGCTTGCCACGAGCCAATACCTCACTTTTTGATTCATCACTGGTGCGCGTTTTGAATGCACTGCGCAGTGATAGCAAACCATATACCGTTAGAAAAGCGATACCGCCCAATGTCACAGAGGTAAGCAGCAATTCATTTTGAGACAGAATTGCTCCGCCACCAAAAATACCCAATGAGATAAACAGGGTATCGAGCAGGCTACAAATCGTTGCAGTCGTTAAATGATGATTGCGTTTTATGCCTTGATTTAGGACGTACGCATTTTGTGCGCCTATCGGGATTATCATACTTGCCCCTAGACCAAAACCTTGTAATAAAACCCAAAAACTCATTTTAACCTCCACTTAATTAACGATATTTACGTGCTATGTGGCGAAGATACTCCGACCCTTTAAATAAGTATAATTAATGATTTTAATCCATTATT
This sequence comes from Vibrio sp. 10N.222.46.A1, assembly GCF_041473595.1. Taxonomy (NCBI): domain Bacteria; kingdom Pseudomonadati; phylum Pseudomonadota; class Gammaproteobacteria; order Vibrionales; family Vibrionaceae; genus Vibrio; species Vibrio sp. 10N.222.46.A1. Next base: position 697 of record NZ_JBFRSN010000748.1, on the reverse strand, counting down.
AGAGTTGCTAATGTGGTATTGGGTTAGCTTAAAAAGGAAGCAAATTGATGCGTGGATTGGATTATAAATGGATTGAAGCACTGGATGCCGTTGTGAAACAACGTAGCTTTGAGAGGGCCGCTGAGCAGTTATACATCTCCCAATCAGCGGTGTCCCAACGTATCAAACAGCTAGAAAAGTGGTTAGCCCAGCCTGCTTTGGTAAGAGAGAGCCCACCAAGGCCTACACCAGCAGGAAAAAAGCTGTTGGGTTTGTATCGTCGTGTTCGCTTGTTAGAGCACGAGCTTGTGCCGGAGTTAATGAATGAAGAGGGTACTCAACCACTATCTATATCCATAGCCACCAACGCTGATAGTTTGGCGACATGGTTGTTACCTGCACTGTCGGATGTGATGAAGTCTCGTCAAGTCGAGTTGAACCTCGCGATTCATGGTGAGTCTAGAACCATTGAAAAAATAAAAAGCGGTGAGGTTGCCGGTGCGATCAGTTTAGAGCCCCAAGCGATTCCTGGATGCAGTGCTGACTACCTCGGTCGTATGGACTATGTGTGTGTGGCGAGCCCTGATTTTCATCAGCGTTACTTTTCAGAGGGCGTAAACTACGCCACCTTAAGCAAAGCGCCTGCGGTTTCTTATGATCAATACGATGATCTGCATAAGAAGTTTCTGCATGACCATTTTAACGTACCGAGAGACAG
>NZ_JBFRSN010000747.1:0-843 GCF_041473595.1 Vibrio sp. 10N.222.46.A1 | reverse complement strand
CGTATGCAGATGAGCTGGTTTAGATTGGAGGTCAATTATGTGGACGAAGAAAGGTCATCTAACAGGGCAGAAAAAGTCCTTCAAGCTTGAAGATATCTGGCGAATTCGCACTAGGCTTGAAATCGACCTTGCTCAATCTCGCTATCGATTGCAAGTTACGTTCTTGTGACTTACTTAGAATGAAAGTGAGGGATATCTCTTCTGGTGGTGCGATTCAAGATCGCGTGCTTTACAGCCAGAGGGGTACAGTTTGAGCTCACTTCACGCACTGCACAGCCAACTCTCTGCACCAGACTCTATTTTCCCAAGTCCTCGAAGGCAGGGTAAAGCAATTAGTTGTAGCAGCTACGCCACCATCATTTTCCGCTGGGTAACGGAACTCGGCTACGATCCCTATCTCTATGGTACCCACTCGATGCGCCGTACCAAGGTGACGTTAATTTAGGCGAGAACCAAAAACATTCGCGCTGTGCAACTATTACTTGGCCATGTTAAGTTGGATAATACCATTTGCTATTTAGGCGTAGAAATTGAGGAGGCTCTGAACATCTCTGAGGGGATAGACTCATAGTAAGGTTGGAGTGTTGATTTTAGAAAGGTCATTTTTAATGACCTTGAAATGATTTTTATAAAACAATAGGTTAATAATATTTATTCGTTATTTTTGCCGTATTATCCCCTTTGAGTTTGCCGTATTTCTTCCTGTCATAATAAGGTTGCGTTATATTACGAACACGTATGAAAGTTAGGAGGTTCAAATGACAGCAGTTGATCGCGTTTATCAAAAGATAAAGCGCTCCAGACGCTATGTTTTTGAGCGCAAAGACTTTGATGTAGGTTTCA
>NZ_JBFRSN010000746.1:0-1855 GCF_041473595.1 Vibrio sp. 10N.222.46.A1 | reverse complement strand
ATAGCTAGGTTTCGCATATCTGGTTTTTATCTACTTTTTGGGTTTTACCTGTCGGTGAAGACATCTTATGAATTCAATTTACCCCTTTATCACGGGGTAATTCGACTTTGAGTTAACTACCTAGTCCGAGACCTCACACGTACGTTTCTATCTTTGCATAACATCAGACCAAGCGCATCAATGTTGCTGGTTACACATAAGATATAAAAATAAACTCACATCAACCACTTTAATATTGTGGACTTAGCCCCAACATCTTGTTTGTAGATGACATTTTGGGAGCCGCTATGAGAGTATCAGAGTATTTTGGTTTAAAACGCACACAAGCATATTTAGATTTTGTAGATATCCCTTTAGATACTGATTTAGCAGTATTTTTAGACCCAAATGCTATAAAGTCACTTGATTCATCATGGGGAAATGAGTTGTCTTCATTCCTGCAGTCTTTTTTTGAGTCCGTTTTAAAAATGATAAAAAATGGAGATGATGGTCGAGCAAAAACATTGCTTGCGTCTTTAAGTGAAGGTAATGAGTTTCATTTGGGGTACTCTGTTGGGAAGTCAAGAGGGCACGGCTTTGGAGATGAGTCAGCAGATTCAGTTTGGGATGCTCTAACTAAAAGTAAGGCTGCAAAGTCCGGTTTATTGCAAGACTTAGAGGATACAGCTCTACTTATCAATGGAATAGGGACTGATATGATTTCTGACGCGGTATGCAATATCCTTCGCAGTCCGCTGATAAAGTACACTCAAGATATGTGCCGCTATTATGGGATTCCACTCACTCAAAATGTTGTTTCTGGACCTCTTTGGAATCCAATAAAAGAGGTTTGGGAAAATACGTTTGTTGATTTACCAACTACTAGTTACGGTAAAGTAATATTGGTCCCTAAAGTATTGGTCCGTAGTCGACTAAGTTTTCATTATGAAGAGTATTATAGACACTATTTGTTGCCTCAAATGCAGCATGAACATATTAAAATTCAAAGTCCCCTAGTTCAAAACCTAAAAAATGGCTCCCAGATAGTCACTAAAAAGGACTTAATGGAAAAATATGGAAAGGACAAACTGGCTGTAGTTGAGCAAACGATTTTGAGGCCACATGTATTGGATGATTATCGAGAAGCAAAAATTGATAATCCATCTAGCCCTATATCTCATGAGCAGTTTTCCGAGCTTGAACAAGTTGAAAAACCAGATGTTAGTCAATTACTGGAACAATTAAAGGCTCTGCCTGTAGGTCGTGAGACTGCAGAACAGTATGAAGACATTGTTGAAAGGATTTTGTCAGTCATATTATACCCATCTTTATGTAATCCAACTAAGCAACACAGAATACACGATGGTCGAAAAAGGATAGATATTACATACGTAAATGAAGCTAAAGGGGGCTTTTTTTATTGGTTGTCGATGCATTACCCAGCACCACACATCTTTATAGAGTGTAAAAACTACGGGAAAGAAGTTGCAAACCCTGAGGTCGATCAGCTATCAGGTAGGTTCTCACCTAGTAGGGGCAAAGTTGGGATTTTGATATGTCGCTCTATTGAGAATAAAGAGCTTCTCTATAAACGCTGTGTTGATACTGCGAAAGACCAGAGAGGTTTCATTATTGCTCTTGATGACTCTGATATAATAACTCTTGCCAACGAATACGCTGGCTGTGAAGGTATACAAGATTTCACTTTGTTACGTGAATACTGGAAACAATTAGTGGATTAAAGCTTTGTTTTGGTTCAATTCTGATAAGCGGTAACTTGAAATGTGAAAGAGATATGAAGCCGAACCCACTCGTGATGGGCTTAGCTTCGTTCTTCTCTATATGCTAAAGGAGGAAAGGATCATACTTATATAGT
>NZ_JBFRSN010000745.1:0-5660 GCF_041473595.1 Vibrio sp. 10N.222.46.A1 | reverse complement strand
CCCTGTTTTTGTGCTTTTGTAGCTAACTTTCAGTCCTAAATTGACTCTGGTATATACCAATTTTAAGGTGAATATAAATTCACACCGCCGCATTGGCCGATGTTTGGTCATAAATTGTGCTGATTTGATAAGTCTTATGTTCTAAGGGGATGTGGGTAAGCGATCGCTTCATGACTGTGTGTTTGCTAGCCAGTTAGTCGAAAGATTCAATGAAAAGACAAGTTTAGTGTGATGCTCTAATAACAAATTCAGGTATAATCGAGCTAATTTTTATCAATAAAAGAACACTATGAATCAATATCTAGCGGTTACCTCAAACGGCCTTGAGAATTTATTAGTTGAAGAACTAACCCAACTAGGGATTACAAATGCAAAACCTGTTCAAGCAGGTGTTAAATTCAAAGCGACCAATGAGCAAATTTATCGTTGTTGTTTATGGAGTCGTTTGGCTTCTAGATTTGTACGTGTCCTTTCTGAATTCACTTGTATGGACGACATGGATTTGTACCTATCAACCACCGCGGTTAACTGGGTAAATCAATTCCATAGCTCTAAGCGTTTTGTTGTTGACTTTAACGGTACAAACAACGAAATCCGTAATAGCCAATACGGTGCGATGAAAGTAAAAGATGCCGTTGTTGATAGCTTTGAGAAAAAGTCTTTGCCTCGTCCGTCTATCAGCAAAGAAAATCCAGATATTCGTATTCACGTTCGTCTACATCGTGATAAAGCGATTCTTGGTGTTGATATGGTAGGTAGCGGTCTTCACCAACGTGGTTATCGTCCAGAATCAGGCCGCGCACCATTGCGTGAAACCCTTGCTGCAGCGATTCTTCTTCGTAGTGGCTGGGACGCAACTAAGCCTTTCCTAGACCCAATGTGTGGTTCAGGTACGTTAGTGATTGAAGCGGCAATGATGGCTGCGAACATGGCTCCAGGTGTTAAGCGCCAGAAGTGGTGTTTTGAATCACTAGAAGATTTTGAACCAGAACTGTGGGCTGAAGTGAAAGCTGAAGCGAACGTTCAAGGTCGTCGTGGCGTTAAGAAAGTAGAGTGTAAGTTCTATGGCTACGACAATGACGAGCGCATGATCAAAACAGCGCGTGACAATGCTCGTCGTGCTGGTGTTGAAGAGCTGATTGAATTCGAAGTAGGCGATGCTGCAAAGCTTAAGCGTCCTACCGAGTTTACTGATGGTGTGATTGTTTCAAACCCACCTTATGGTGAGCGTCTTGGCACAGAGCCGGGTTTGATTGCACTTTACACGGCATTCGGTGCACAACTTAAAGCGGAATTTGGCGGTTGTAACGCGTCTATCTTCTCTAGTTCTGACGAACTGCTTAGCTGCTTACGTATGCGTGCAGACAAACAGTTCAAATTGAACAATGGTGCGTTACCGTGTCACCAAAAGAACTACTCAATTTCGGACCGTCCGATGTCAGAGCGTCCAACGGGTGAACAAGAGCAACTTATTGCTCCAGACTTCGCAAACCGTCTTAAAAAGAACATCGGTAAAATTGGCAAGTGGGCTAAGAAAGAGCAATTAGATTGTTACCGTATCTACGATGCGGACTTACCAGAATACAATGTAGCGATTGATGTATACCCAGGTCACCTAGTGATTCAAGAATACGCAGCACCTAAAGATGTACCGGAAGAGAAAGCAAAACGTCGCTTAACCGATATCATCCGTGCTTCTATTCAAGTCACTGGCGTTGAAGCAAACAACGTGGTTCTTAAGGTTCGTCAGAAGCAGAAAGGCCGATCTCAATATCAAAAAATGGCTCAAGACTCCTCTAACCTAGAAGTGAACGAATACGGCGTTAAGCTGATTGTTAATCTTCATGACTACTTAGATACGGGCTTGTTCTTAGATCATAAGATCACTCGTCGTCGTATCGGCGAAATGGCTGCAGGTAAAGATTTCCTTAACTTATTTGCTTACACAGGCAGTGCATCTGTTCATGCTGCTGTGGGTGGCGCACGCTCTACAACAACCGTTGATATGTCTAATACCTACCTTGAGTGGGCAAAACAGAACATGGAGCTTAACGGCCGTGTTGGTCGTCAACATCAGTTTGTTCAAGCTGACTGCTTACAGTGGTTGGTTAAAGAGCAGGGTTCTTACGACCTGATCTTCATTGATCCCCCAACGTTCTCAAACTCTAAGCGTATGGATCAATCTTTTGATGTTCAGCGTGATCACATTCAATTGATGGAAAACCTTAAGCGTCTTCTTCGTGAAGAAGGCACGATTGTGTTCTCTAACAACAAGCGTCACTTCAAAATGGATGTAGAAGGCCTAGAAGAGTTAGGTCTCAAAGCTCAGAACATCTCAGCTAAAACGCTTCCATTGGACTTCTCTCGTAACAAGCACATTCATAACTGCTGGTTGATTACACATAAGTAATTAAGAGATTGTATAAGGATATAGCGTGCTGACTCTCTACAGTACAGAAGGGTGCCATCTATGTGAGATGGCATTCAAACTCACGGAACAGTTAAACATTAGCCATCACGTCAACGTTGTCGACATTGCATTTGATGATGAGCTCTTTTCCCGTTACGGGGTCACTATTCCGGTGCTCAAATTTGAAAGCTCTGACTTTTCTCAAAGCTCAGAGCTTAACTGGCCATTTGGCTTGTTAGAACTTAATGATTGGTTAAAAAAGAATGGCATTACTTACAATTCATAACGGGCAATTAGCGTTTGGCGATCACCCGTTATTAGATCGTGCGGACTTTGCGCTGCAAGAAAACGAACGTGTGTGTTTAGTAGGGCGCAATGGCGCGGGTAAGTCTACGTTGATGAAAATCCTGTCAGGGAACATCATCATGGACGACGGCAAGATGCAAATCACACAAGATGTGGTTGTGTCTCGCCTTGAGCAAGATCCACCGCGTAACGAAGAAGGCACCGTTTATGATTACGTTGCTGGTGGCCTAGCGGAAATCGGCGAACAGCTGAAGATCTATCATGATCTTTTGGATCTCATTGGTACTGATCCTAGCGAAAAGAACTTAAATCGTCTTACTCGTGTGCAAGAGCAGTTGGATCATGCCAACGCATGGCGCTTCGAAGATCGCGTAAGTAACGTAATGGCGGCGCTTAAACTCACTGCCGAAACAAAACTGACGGATTTGTCTGGTGGTTGGCAACGTAAAGCGGCGCTTGCTCGTGCGCTTGTATGTGACCCAGACGTGCTTCTACTCGACGAACCGACTAACCACCTAGATGTTGCGACAATCGAATGGTTAGAAGGCTTCCTGAAAGACTTCCGTGGTTCAATCATCTTTATCTCGCATGACCGTGCTTTCATCAAATCGATGGCAACCCGCATTGTTGACCTTGATCGCGGCAAGCTGAGCTCGTTCCCTGGCGATTACGAAAACTACTTGCTAGAGAAAGAAGAAGCGTTACGTGTCGAAGAGATGCAGAACGCTGAATTCGATAAAAAGCTTGCTCAAGAAGAAGTGTGGATTCGTCAGGGCATTAAAGCTCGTCGAACGCGTAACGAAGGCCGTGTACGTGCACTTAAGAAGTTGCGTGAAGAGCGCATCAATCGTCGTGAAGTGCAGGGTAAAGCGGTTATTCAGATCGATGATGGTCAACGTTCAGGCAAGATTGTATTCGAAGCAGAGAATCTTAACTTTGGCTTTGAAGGCAAAGAGATTGTTAAAGATTTCAGCTTCAATATTATGCGTGGTGATCGTATTGCTCTGATCGGCCCTAATGGCTGTGGTAAGAGTACCGTACTTAAACTGCTTCTTGATCAGCTGAAGCCTGATTCTGGCCGTCTGCATTGTGGTACTAAACTTGAAGTGGCTTACTTCGACCAATACCGCGAAATCCTAGACCCTGAGAAGTCAGTAATTGACAATCTAGCGGATGGTAAGCAAGAAGTGACAGTAGGCGGCCGTGAGCGCCATGCACTGAGCTACCTACAAGATTTCTTGTTCTCTCCTAAACGTGCTCGCACTCCGGTGAAAGCACTGTCTGGTGGTGAGAAAAACCGTCTGTTATTAGCTCGTATTTTCCTTAAGTCGAATAACTTATTGATTCTCGATGAGCCAACCAACGATCTAGATATCGAAACTTTGGAACTTTTAGAAGATTTACTTGCCAACTATCAGGGTACGCTTCTTTTAGTGAGCCACGATCGACAGTTTGTTGATAACACGGTTATGACAAGTTGGATTTTTGAAGGCAACGGCGTTGTTGAAGAATTTGTTGGTGGTTACCACGATGCTCAGCAACAAAGAAAGCAGGCTATAGAGTACCGACAGGTTGAAAAGCCATCAAAGCCAGAGAAAGTAGTTGAGGAAACTCCCAAAACTGCGCCAGTTAAGGCTAAAGCTAAGAAGTTATCGTATAAGCTACAACGAGAACTAGAAGCGCTACCTTTGCGTTTGGAAGAATTGGAAACTCAAATTGAAACTCTTCAGGAAGAAGTCAACGATCCTAGCTTCTTTTCAAAATCTGTAGAGCAGACACAACCAGTATTAGATAAGCTATCTGCAGCAGAGCAGGAGCTTGAAGTTGCTTTTGAGCGCTGGGAAGAGCTCGAGGCACTACAACAGGAAAGTTAAGAAGTAATCATGACTTGTAATAAATTTAAATTAACAACAGTTGCAGCCTTAGTTTTGGCTGCAACTAACGCGAATGCTGCACTGTACAAGGTAGTTGAAGTCGCGACTCCTAGCTCAATTGTCGGAGCTTCTGAAACGTTTGGTGTCGCGATTCAACCCGCGGCGGTTACCGGAACTGAAAGTTGTTTTACCAATGCTACTATCGGTGGTGTCGCATGTGATAGCTTTAAGCTAGCAGGTGAAACTCGTAATTCGCTTGAAGCCATTAGTTACCGTGAAGAAGTTCCTTTTGCTATGGATGCTGTCTTCCAATATTTACAAGAGTTCGATGACTTCAAAAACTATTGTAACCGTGAGCTAAGATATTCCACATGTGAAAGCTGGGCGAAAACTCGCTGGGAAGATACTTGGTTTAAGGAAAGAAACAACCTGAGTTATGTAAATGCAAAGGCATTTATAGAAGGCGGGGCAATACTCGATACTCGCAATACAGTGATCAACTCTCTAGATAAAGATGCCAACCCGCTCGGTGTTAAGTCTGAGGGAACCATCCGAAACAATGCAATATTTACAACGACAGCCAAGCCTGCAGGATCTTCTGAGACTCGAGCATGGAAAGCCATCACAGCGAGTAATGGTACTGTTTACAATGTAGGTAGTGTTTCTACTAGTGAAACCATTACGGAGACGTCAACGCCGGATCCTGTATTTAGTTCAAAAGCTGCTATTTGGGATGGTACGAATACCAAGCAAATCGATTGGACTCGTGGTGGAACTGCTAGACAAGGCGATTACTATGCTCAAGGTAGCATGCGTTCAATTGCCGAATCGGATACTAAGTTTTATGGCGTAGGCTACAATACTGTTGATGGTAGTGGTGATCTGCAAGATATGAATGCATCTGTATTCATCAGTAAATCTCTGGACTTAGCTGACAGCGCGAATACTTGGACGACCAAATCAATTGAGGGGGCTAAGGTCAACTCTAACTCGTCTAATGATTACAAATACAGTAACTCTGTAGCGACCGATATCAACAAAAACTTGTTTGTTATTGGTAACTCTAAGCG
>NZ_JBFRSN010000744.1:0-9565 GCF_041473595.1 Vibrio sp. 10N.222.46.A1 | reverse complement strand
CATTATACGATGCACGCACACTGTCTTAAGAGTAAGACTGAAACATCAAGAAGACTGGAGCGTACAGCGGGAATCGAACCCGCATCATCAGCTTGGAAGGCTGAGGTAATAGCCATTATACGATGTACGCACATCGTCTTAACGAGTTTGATAATGCCACATCTAACTGAAAACGAAACCTTTTTCTTTCATTTTTATTCTAAGTGCTCGCATAACCACCACTCCGCTAGTTTTTCCATCATGTTCGGCGCTTTTAGAGTGAATAAAATGTGACTAAACTCTCGTTAAACGTAGGGCGAGAAACAACAAAGAACCCTCCACTCTTTCTAAGACCCACTCAGTTGGATTTATAAACCTATTTTAGTGGTGTTTCCTCATCACAAAATTAACATAAATACAGGCAATTTGACCGTTAACATAAACTGATTTCCATTCGTATTTTGATGCCCATTAATAACAATCTGGATGCATTGTTTTAACTTGCCAGTCTGCCAAAGTATTCATCAAGTGAATCCGAAGCGGGTGGAGTTATAGACTCCTCTAAGCGTTCGAAGGAAAAAGTAACGAATTTAGTTGATAATTCATGCAAAACTCTCGTCATTACGTCTATCGTTTGGTACATTTGCCGCACATTTTGTCTCCCCTAAAATTCCCATGCCTTCTCAGTTCCGAATTAACAAAATTGTTGAAATTGGTGACACTCTTCATCGCAGTGGTTGTGCTCCTTACAAGCTAGAGAAATACACCCAATTCTATGCAAAAAAGCATGGTGTTGATGTGATGATCCAAGCAACGCCAACCGCGATTAATTATCAATTTCCAGACGATAACAACGCCGTTATTCTTAAGCGTCTAAAGCCTGCTTCGATTAACTTGAGTTTGTTGGCCAATACCATCATTCGTATTAACCAACCGAGCAGTGAGCCTGTGCCAGAGCCTGTCGGTTACTCTAAACTTGTGACGGCACTGGCCAATATGGGTATTCCGCCAGCGTATCTGATGCTAATTGGCAGTACGTTAGAAGCGGTTGGCTTTTCTGCATTACTGGGTCTGATGGTTTGGGTATGTCAGCAAGTTCTTCATTCACGTCGCGCTATTGCGGTTGAATTCATCTCGGCACTATTAACGGGTATCTTCGTGGCATTTTTGGCAAGCACAGGGTTGCCGATCCCGGTGTGGGCGTTATGTATCGCTTCGATTGTCTTGTTTGTCCCCGGGTTATCCATAGCCAACGCACTAGAATGTTTGGCGTTTAATGATCTCGTCTCTGGTACCAGTTTGTTAGGGCAGAGCGCATTAACCCTGATAAAGCTGTTTGTCGGGATTATTATGGGGCTCAACATTGGTGAAGCGATATGGGGACAAGCGGTCTCCATTGACTATACGAATGCGGTTCCGACATGGATGCACATATCTGGTTTGGTGTTGATCTCGGTGTCGATTGGTGTGATGTTCAATGCGCGTCCTAAAGACATCTTACTTGGCTTGCCAGTGGCAGTTCTGGGTATGTGGGGGCCGTTCTATCTAGGTTTTGACAGTGGTTGGGTTGTCGGTACTTGGGTTACGACGGTTCTTATTACTTTGTACGGGACTTGGATTGCCAAGAAGATGGAGCTCACGGGCTCTATTTATATCGTGCAGGGGATCATCATCTTGGTTCCGGGTAGTCGAGTATTAGTGAGTGCCAGCCAGTCGGTGTTTGAACAATCGATTTTACCTATTCCGAGTATTGGTTTGTCGGCGTTGTTCATGTTCTCTGCAATTGTGGCAGGGCAAATCACCGCTTACTCGATTTACTCACCAAAAGTCGAACGTTAATCCGTTTCGCCTCCCAAGCCCTTAAACAAACACAGCTTAGCGGCTGTGTTTGTTCGTTTTAGGTACTGCTCTTTTCTAAGTTAAATTACGCTACTGAAAATTGGTTCGATTTGTGCTCGCTAAGCCTAACAAGAGTCATTAAAATGGACGCAAATTTTATTTAAATGAAGTATTAACGTATGTCTTTACCTCCTTGTCCGCAATGCCAATCTGAATATGTCTACCCAGACCAAAACAACCTAATCTGCCCTGAGTGTGCCTATGAGTGGAACCCAGAAGAAGAGCGTTTAGAAAGAGAAGCCGCGCGTGTTAAGGACGTAAATGGCGTTGTATTGGAAAGTGGCGATAAAGTTACCTTCATTAAAGATCTAAAAATTAAAGGCAGTTCTTCTGTACTGAAAATCGGCACTAAAGCGGTAATCAGACGAATAAATGAAGGCAAAGATCATCAGTTAGATTGCAAGCTTGATGGTGGTGGTGAAATGCTCGTTACAGCGAAGTACGTTAAGAAGCAGTAGTCGAGCGTTGGCTATATAGTTCATTGATTATTGTTGGAGATATTTTGAAGTATTCGACAAGACCCGCTCAGTCATCAGATTATGAATTTCTGTTCGAGCTGAAAAAGGCGGCTGAATTTGAGCCAATCAAAGCTGTTTTTGGCTGGGATGAGCAAATTCAACGAGATATACACGCCGAAGAGTGGGCAGAAGAACGACCTGAAATCATTGAATATCAAAGCAAAGCGATTGGCAGTGTGTTGCTGCAAGACAAAGGCGACCACTTCTATTTTTGCCGATTCTTCTTGCTGCCTGAGTATCATGGAAAGGGAATTGGTAGCCAAGTACTGAAAGACTTCTTAACTAAGGCTGATTGCTTAACTAAGGCTGACAGCCTCAATAAACCCGTCGAACTATGCTATTTACAAGGTAATCGAGTTGGAGATTTGTATCTGAGGTTTGGATTTGAAATTACTTCGCAGAATGACCAGTTTGTTTATATGTGGCGGTCACCTGGCCAACATAGCAGATGTTAGATATAGCCTTTTAAAGTTATAGAACAAATAGTTTTATATCAATGTAACTAAGTCTTAATCGCTATGTCTTGTGGCGGCACACCGAAGGTTTTCTTAAAAGCATTGGTGAAATTAGAAGGGTGCTGATAACCCGCTTCATAGGCGGCCTCGGTGATTGAAACCAACCCTCGTTCTAAATGCTGGCGTGCGATCTCTAATCGTCTCAAACGGATGTAACCGTTGATTGTCATGTTGTATGACTGCTTAAAACGCCTTTGAATATTAGATACACTCATCGAAAAATGCTCAGCAAGCATTTTTAGGCTCAGCTCTTGGTCGAGATGAATTTCAATAAAGCAGATTACAGCCTCAATTCGTTCGTCATAACTTTGATGTTCAATGTTAGTTACACGTGTCGCTGGTTTTATTATTTTTGGTTTAGTTTGGTAAGCCAGACAGCAAGTTTGTGGTAGTTGATGCATCGAATTCTCAAGGATCTGTTGAGTTAAGGATTCTATATGCAACTTCTGATGGAAGTTATTGGGTGAAGAGCAAGTTGTCAAGTCTTGTGTAAGCTTCCAGATTTCTTCCGTCACTTCTAATTGGAAGTTGGCATTATGTGTATTGATGAAATTTCGGCATTTACACTCTTCGGTTACTCGAGATTCGAACCATTTTGGTTTGACTAAGATATTAATCTTATTGAGTTTATTGCTTGCTGTCATCACTCGACGGAAATTGGCGGGTTTAGTGAGGTTGACCACCACACCTTGAGGTTGATGAGTGGCATCGAGATCAAATTCGAGATCATCGTAACCAAATGACAGCTTACCTTCCAAAAGAATGGTGATCAGAACTGAAGCGTGAGCGGTAGAGATGATCTTAGTATCGACGAGCTCAATACAGCGGCCACCGTGGATAAATATTAGTTCATTATATTGATAAGAAAGAAATTTCCCCTCAGCCAGTGATGTCTGTGTAGTTTGACCTTGTGTGACAATAATCTGCTTTTCTGTTTGCTCCAACTTTTTAGTCAGAGTGACTTTGCCAATTTTAGCCCGTTTAGACGTTACTTCACTCATTTGACCGTTCCTCATAACAGCTGTGCGTTTTTGCATAAGCAAATCATCTGTGCATTTATAGGTTACAACTCTATCATGATTGATAATTATTATCATTTACATCTAGGATTGAATCTATGGAAAGCCCAGTCAGATCAACAATTAAGCTTTCAGCCCTCTATATCGCAATTGCCAGCACGTTTAGTAGCTCTGTTATGGCCGAAGAAAGTACATCGCACTTCGATGAAGTTGTGGTTTGGGGAACGAAAGTCTCAAGCAACACTGAATCGATCATTGCAGATGACATGTCACTGAAGCAAGCTGACCATATGTCAGATTTGCTGCGCGAAATCCCCGGTGTTGATGTTGGGGGAACGCACTCGATCAACCAGCGAATTACGATTCGCGGCCTAAGCGAAACTGACTTAGACATTCGATTAGATGGCGCTTCTCAGCACGCCAACATGTTCCATCATATTGGTAATTTGACTCTTAACCCTGACATATTGAAATCAGCTGATATCCAAGTAGGTAACAACTCGGTGACGCAAAATGGGTTAGGCGGTTCAGTGCTGTTTGAAACCAAAGATGCCAAAGATCTACTTCGCTACGACGAGACTTTTGGCGCTCGTGTTTATGGCGGGTATGCCACGAATGCAAGCCAGCAAGGTTCACTTACTGTGTATGGTTTGTTGTCAGATAACGTCGATGCCATGCTTTACAGTCATTACATGAGCCGTGACAACTTTGAAGATGGTGATGGCACTGAAACCTTTGGCTCAGAAGGGGATGTATACAATATTCTAGGTAAGATTGGTTTTGAGCCAAGTGACTTACACCGTTTTGAACTCTCTTATGATATGTACCGTGATAACGGTGATTACAGCCCACGCCCTGATATGTCGGGTGGTACGAACGTGGGTTTGTCTAAAAACATCCTCATTCCCACCGATTACAACCGTGACACCATCACGGCCAGCTATGAGCTGCGTGGTGAAAGTCATCAAGGTAACGTGACTCTATACAACACGGAAACTGAGATTCAGCGAGATGAAAGTGTTATGGCACCACGTTGGCCTGCTAATCGCTTATCCAAAAACACGGCTAAAAACCAAAACTTTGGTCTCAACGCAAAGTTCCAATCCGATTATCGCCTGATGTCGTTTGATAACATCGCGACTTATGGCTTTGACTATATGGACAAGTCATCGAGCAGCTATTACGGCAGCAGCAAGTTTATGGACGAGTCAGCAATCTCTACAGCCCTTTTTGTTGAAGATCAGTTCTACTTTACTCAAGCATTCTCGGTCACGGCAGGGCTTCGTTTTGATGATTACCAACGTAAAGCAGAAGTTGGTAGCGAAGATTTTGACGATGTAACTTGGTCGTTGGCCACTCAATGGGATGTTACTCAAGATTGGACGCTGTTCGCGAGTACACGTTCGTTGTTCAAAGGCCCGGAGTTGATGGAGAGCTTTATTGCTTACCAAGATGTCGCTTATTTGGCTAACGATCTGAAGGCTGAGACAGGGCAGAACACGCAAGGTGGTGTCCGTTTCGATAAGCGCTTGGATAATCACTTTATTGGTGCCAACCTGACAGTATTCCAAACTAATATTGATGACTATATTGCCGAAAAGTATCAACGTGCAAGTAAGAGTTATTTGATTTATAACCTAGGTGACGTTGAGATAAAGGGCTTCGAGGCGAGCCTATCTTATGGCTACGAGATGTTTAACAGTAAGCTGTCCTATGCGCTTTTAGAGACTAAAAATAAAGATACAGGCGGTGCAGTCGCAGGTGGCAATGGTCGAAGTATTGATATGGGTGACAGCATTACGCTGACACTCGATTATCAGTCTGAAGCGCTTGAGACTATCTTTGGTTGGAATTCGATGTTTGTTAAAGACGAAGACAACGTATTCGATGGTCAGCCGAAAAAAGAAGGCTATGACGTTCATAACCTGTTTGCTCAGTGGGTGCCATCGAATCTTGATGGATTGTCTGTCACCTTTGGTATCGATAACGTGTTTGATGAGCAATACACCTCACACGCTTCTCGTTCAGGTACGGCAAGAGGCTTTACCTTGGATGACTATGAACCAGGCCGTAACTACAAGCTTTCTGCTGCTTATCAGTTCTAGAGAAGGCTTTAGCGTTTAGGTTTGGTTAGCGCAATAAACTGGCGGTCGTAGAGATCCGGAAGGGGTATTGCTCGAAATTGAAGTTATCCGTTTAAGTCATTCTAGTGAAAAGAAAAGCGCCTCTCGAGCAAGGAGTCGAGAGGCGCTTTCGCCTTATTTGTTATTGTGGGAATCACTCAATAGGCAAAGACAGCACACCACAATTGAGTTCTACTTGGCTCAGCCATTCTGTTGGAATCGCTCCGTCTTCTTCGTAGAAACACGCCGCTAATACCGCGCCAATCACAATCGCACGCCCGCAGCTGTCACCGCCACATAAGATATTGTCTCGAATACCTTGTTTATAGCTCTGAGCACCCGCAATGATGCGAATTAGCAAGGGAAATGCGGCACTCAGTTCACAATGCAATCCAAACTTCTTCGCGGCATCTGTTATTGAAAGCTCAGGTTCAGCCAATGCTTCATCGATTTGATCATGTATAAATCTGCTGCAAGTTTGTCGCACCATTTCTACGGACTGTAATGGTGAGTTGCCTTGAATCGCTGCTTGAATCAACAGGGTGATGGCTTGCGCCCATTCCACGGCTTTGTCGTTGTTGTTGGTCACTCGTACCGCGCTCTCTACCATCGCTGGTAAGGTGTGAGAGGTATAAGTACAGGCTACTAATGGAATGATCTTTGAAACTGCGGGGAGCTGCGTATCGTCTGCGCCACAGGCAGTAATCGGGGCGCCCTCTAGTTCTAATTGATGGATGTTCAGCAAGCTCATGCGCGTCGCTTTATCAATGTAGCCTTGCCAACTACCACCGAAATCAAACCATTTGCGGAAATGTTGAATATAGCTCGCTTCATCGTATTTTTGGTTGTCGACTAAACTATCGACCATCGCCAATAACTGAGCACCGTATTGCGAGTGCTCACCGGACGTTTTTCCTTGGTGCGCAAAGTAGCCTTTGTCTTGATAATCGAACTGATTCGGTGAGCGAAATTCTGGCTCGAAACCAGCCACGTGTAAGATCCTCTCTTGGTCATACAGCCAGTGCAACCCCATGGAAGCGGCGTCTCCAACCAATGCGCCGACAACGGCGTAAAAAGCTCTTTCTTTATGATTGTCCATGCTGAGTGATGTCCTTGAGAAGAATCAACGTAGTTCGATACTTCAAGTATAGTGATTAGACGAGTATTTCGCTGTGTTTCTAAGAAGAAATATGAAGGGATAAATCCCGATTGGTCAATAGCTTAAAACAATCAGGTGAACTTGATAAGGGAAAGGAATGGTCGGGCGAGTCGGTACTATTAATTAATGACGTTACTGATGGTTAAGGTAAACACTAGAACGTTGTTCAATCACTTTGAACAGACGCGAAAGCGCAAAGCATAAAGCAAAATATACGAAGCCTACAATCAGCCAGATCTCGAAGATCAACCCCGATGAGTTTGCCATCTCAGTACCAACAAACGTCATCTCTTGGATCGAAATCAGAGACACAATCGACGTGTCTTTAATCAAGGAGATTGCTTGGCCTGCCAATGGTGGGGTGATGGCCGTTAATACTTGTGGGCCAACCACAAATCGATACTTAGACAATGCAGACAAGCCAAGCGAATCGGCCGCTTCCCATTGGCCTTTAGGAATACCTTCTAAACCCGCTCGAATCACTTCCGCAATGTAAGCCGAAGAGAGCAAACCAATACAGATAACACCAGACGCTAAGTTTTCCCAAAGGTTAGCAGGACCAAACAGAAAGGCTTGAACAGCGTTAATCTCGCCATTGTGTTCACGTAAGATACTTTCTAAACCAAGTAATGGAATCAGTTGGTTAGAAACGAAGAAATAGAATATGAAGATAAACACCAGTGGCGGAATATTTCGAACCAACTGGATAAAAATCAGTGCCGGTGTTTTGAAGAAAGCGATCTTTGAGTGTCTTGCTACACCTAACAATGTGCCAAAAGAGAGTGCTAACACCATACTCCAGACACTCAAGCGCAGTGTAGCGATCAAGCCTTGGAAGAAGTAGGGAATACTGCCTTGAGAAGGTGGAATGAAAATTAGGGTAAACGCATCTTCCCAGCGCCACTGGTAGTTGATACCAACAGCAGAACGATAATAAAGCCAGCCTGCAAACACACAAATGACAGCGAGTAACACGCCATCCAAAAGGTTAAGGCGTTGATACCAAGGCTTCATATAAACGTTGGGCTTAGGTGTTGTTAATGCGCTAGTACTACTCACGTCATTCCTGTTTAAACAATAATAATTAGTAGGCTGTTTTGTTGAGTTTTAGATCATCATTAAAGCGAATCAAGTTGCCGAATCGAGGCAGTGCAGACAACGCACTGCCTCGATTCACTAGCAAAAGTTCAGATTACTGACCTTGAGCAATCCGGTCCTGCCAATCTAGAGTAGAGAACCAGTACTCGTAACGCTCTTTCAACCAACCGTCTTCAGTACGTGCTTTGATCCATTCGTTGAAGAATTCTGCCTTGTCAGTTTCACCTAGGCGAACTGCAAATGCTTCGTTACCTTTTGATAGACGCTCTTCAAATGGAATAAATAGCGTGTCTGCATTTTTGATCGTTTCGTGTTCTGGTTTCGGGCTAGACGCGATAACCGCGTGCGCGTTGCCGTTTAACACTTCTTGGAATGCTTGAGCATCGTCATCGAACTGTAGAACTTTCGCTTTAGGGAAGGTTTCACGAGCGACTTGAACCGTGAATGCTCCACGACGTGCTGCAATTTTTACGCGGCGAGAATCAAAATCAGAGATCTGAGTAAAACCTTCCGCTAGCTCTTTGTTAGCCGCCAGTTGAACGCCAGAGTGCGAGTAAGGTTCAGTGAACAATACGCTTTTAGCTCGCGCTTCAGTGATAGACATACCGCCGATGATTACATCAAATTTTTTCGATAATAGAGAAGGGATAATACCGTCCCATGCCGTAGGTACAAATTCGACTTTCCAACCAGAATCTTCGGCAAGGCGTTTCGCCACGTCGATTTCAAAGCCAACGAGATCGCCTTGTTTGTTACGCATCGCCCAAGGAACAAATGTCGACATCCCAACGCGCAGTGAGCCACGTTCGTTGATTTTATCGAGGTTAGGCGTTTCAGAAGCAAGTGCAGGCAAACTTACGGCAAGCGCAAGTAGGGCTGTAATCGCGGTTTTAAATAGCTTCATGCTGATAAATCCTTATTGTGTTCGCCAGTTAGCCCCGAGCTTATGCTCAAGCCAAGCAGCAACGGCAGAAAGTGAAAGTGTAAGAGCAAGATAAATGATCGCCACAGAGAACCAAATCTCGAATGGCATCGCGGTTTCAGAAACAATGTTTCTGGCTTCAGTCGTCAGGTCAAAAATAGCCATGACACTCACAATTGAAGAGTTTTTAATAAGAGAGATCACTTCATTAGTCAAAGGTGGCAAGGTACGTTGCACCACCTGAGGAAGAATCACATCCCAGTAAGTATAGGTCTTTGATAAGCCCAAGGATTGAGCTGCTTCAAATTGTCCTCTCGCAATACCATTTAAACC
>NZ_JBFRSN010000743.1:0-327 GCF_041473595.1 Vibrio sp. 10N.222.46.A1 | reverse complement strand
GCTCGGCATGTCTTCTCAGCACAACGCTTTGTGACCTCTTGCTCGATGCACACCCCATTTTGCTTAAGGCGGCAATGTTGAGTTTGAGTCGTACAGTCTTTCGGGAGGTTTGCGCAGGTATTAGGGCGGTCACAATGATGGTCTATCCGATATTTCCAACAATTGAGCGTGGTGGGAATGCCATTAATGGTGCGGGTGGCTCGACCTTCAATGCATTGCTGATGAGTGACATTGCACGAGTTCATCAGGCGGCATTGTGTTCGCCAGGTCATGGTGTTCTTGATGCAGTTCCCTCCGGATAAGGTGAACCCGTTTGAACAGCTCAAG
>NZ_JBFRSN010000742.1:0-1612 GCF_041473595.1 Vibrio sp. 10N.222.46.A1 | reverse complement strand
TGAGAAGACATGCCGAGCCACTGATCTGCAATGTGGGGAGCACTCCTTCTGTCTTGACGGGGAGTGTTACGAGGAGGCGCCCAAATTGAATAACAATTTTGATAAGTCCGTTGCGGCACTGGCAGGGCTTGCCGAAGCCGTGAAAGACATCGGCGACCCACCCAAAATATTCACGGGAAAGCCGATGAAATGCAGTAAGAAACTCGCGGGCTTCAACGATTGTTGTAAAGACTCAGGATGGGGGCAAGGATTGGGAGCGAAATGCAGCGAAGCGGAAGAAGCGCTGGGGGAAGCCAAAGAGAAAGGCTTAACCCTGTACGTGGGGCAATACTGCGCCAAGAAAGTGCTGGGTGTCTGCACCCGTAAAAAGCGCAGTTACTGCGTTTACGACAACAAGCTGGCCAAAATCATCCAAGAGCAAGGGTCTCTTCAGCAACTGGGTAAACGGTTAGGCAGTGCTAAAAATCCCACCTGCGCCGCTATTACGCCCGAAGAACTGGGTCAAATCAATTTTGAATACATTGATTTTAAAGAGTTCTACCCGGAAATGCGTGCCAACACCAACCTCCCCAACTTTGATGAAATCAAGAAACGACTTCAAAGTGCCACGGGCGGATAACCGCCTCCACGGAATCAAGGTCTATGATGATGAAAAAACCTCTGCTTTGCGTCATTACCCTAGCGCTGCTGACTCACCTCCATCCAGCTCTTGCTCAAGAAACCCCTCCTGGGTGGCGCTGGTACAACGAGCCAAAGGCAATGCCCGTAACGCCCAAACCTAAGCCGCTACCAAGCAACACTCAAACCACCGTATCAAGCCCTAAAACGTTATCGGCGACCGAACAGATGGCCTGGTTTCACTCTGTGCATATTGAAGCGCAAAACGACGCGGCCATTCATCCCAAAGATAAAGACAAGCTCGCGAAGTTTTTAGCGTTAAATCATTTTATCACGGACCAAACCGACCAATTAGGCATGACCTTTAAAGCGCTGCTGCTCGAAAGACCTGAGTTCTCTTACACCAAAGACCATCCGACAGAGCAAGCGGCAAGACAAGTGTATTTAGCACTGGAGGATAAGAAGAAAACCGACGCGGTTGAAAAGATGAAACAAGACGGATGGGGCTTTTTCTTTGTTTATGAAGGAAAAGATACGCTCAGCCAGCAACTCGCCCTGTCCATTCAAGCGTTTGCTGACCAATACCATTTTGAATTATTGGGCATCAGTAATGATGAAACCTTCATCACTCACCTCAAAGAAAACCGCCACAACCAAGGCAAAATAGCGGTGCCTTTTACACCGGCATTAATTTTAGTGCACCCAAGCACTGGAGAGATGAAGCCACTGGCGTACGGCTGGATCAGTCAAAATGATTTAGTTGGCCGCTTTTACAACGTCGCCACCCACTTTGAGCAATCGGATTTTTAAAGCAACTTCATCCATATCGCTCTCTTAAATGATGTTCCGTTTCTTTTATTTCTTCTTTTCCCCTAAAACGTCAGGAGGCGCTATGCCATTTCTTCGTACCCTTGTGCTTGCTTTTTTGATTCATGCCGCCAGCGCACACGCTGCCATGCAAAACCAATATGCCCTGGTGTTCTTTTTTGAAAGC
>NZ_JBFRSN010000741.1:0-2433 GCF_041473595.1 Vibrio sp. 10N.222.46.A1 | reverse complement strand
CTTTAACTTTCATCCGTGTTTACTCTGGTGTTGTTGAAAGCGGTAAAACAGCTTACAACTCTGTGAAGAAACAACGTGAACGTTTAGGGCGCATTGTTCAAATGCACTCAAACAAGCGTGAAGAAGTAAAAGAAGTACGAGCAGGTGACATCGCAGCCATTATCGGCCTTAAAGATGTTACTACTGGTGAAACTCTATGTGATCAGAACCATAAAATTGTTCTTGAACGTATGGAATTCCCAGATCCAGTTATTCAGATCGTTGTAGAGCCTCGCTCTCAAGCTGATCAAGATAAAATGACTATCGCGTTAGGTAAGCTAGCGGCAGAAGATCCATCGTTCCGTGTTGAAACGGATGACGAGACTGGCCAGACACTAATCTCTGGTATGGGTGAACTGCACTTAGATATCATCGTTGACCGCATGAAGCGTGAATTCAGTGTGAACTGCAACGTTGGTAATCCGCAAGTTGCTTATCGTGAAACCATTCGTGGTACAGCGAAAGCTGAAGGTAAATTTATCCGCGAACATGGTGGTAAAGGACAGTACGGTCACGTGTGGCTGAAACTGGAACCATCAGAAGCCGGTGAAGGCTTTGTCTTCGTAGATGAAATTGCCAATGGTATCGTGCCAAAAGAGTTCATTACCTCTGTCGCTAAAGGCGTTGAAGAGCAAATGAACAATGGTGTATTAGCGGGCTATCCAGTTTTGGATATCAAAGCTACACTATATGATGGTTCTTACCATGAAGTAGATTCAAGTGAGATGGCGTTTACAATCGCTGCCTCTATGGCTTTCAGAACAGGTGCACTAGAAGCGCAACCAGTTTTGCTTGAGCCTATGATGAAAGTTGAAGTAACTACTCCAGAAGACTGGATGGGTGACGTTGTTGGCGATATTAACCGTCGTCGCGGCATCATCGAAGGTATGGACGAGGGGACAGCTGGCCTGAAGATAATTCGTGCACAAGTTCCGTTGTCTGTCATGTTCGGTTACGCAACTGATTTACGTTCTGCGACACAAGGTCGTGCTTCTTACTCTATGGAGTTTAGTGAGTACGCTGAAGTGCCAAAAAATGTTGCTAATGCAATCATTGCAGAGCGTGGTTAAACAAAAGGGACGCAATTTTTTCATTTTTTGAAAGAACAATGCGTCCAAATATTGCGCTAACGAGAGTTGGCGCATAAAATAGCAATTTCTGGCGCGTCTCGCTCAATAATGAACGTGGCGAATCATAACTAGGAAGGAACACGATTGTGTCTAAAGAAAAATTTGAACGTACGAAACCGCACGTAAACGTTGGTACTATCGGCCACGTTGACCACGGTAAAACAACTCTAACTGCTGCTATCTGTACTACACTTGCAAAAGTGTACGGCGGTGTTGCTAAAGATTTCGCATCTATCGATAACGCTCCAGAAGAGCGCGAGCGCGGTATCACAATCGCAACTTCTCACGTTGAGTACGATACTCCTGAACGTCACTACGCACACGTAGACTGTCCTGGACACGCCGATTATGTTAAAAACATGATCACTGGTGCTGCTCAAATGGACGGCGGTATCCTAGTTGTTGCTGCTACAGATGGCCCTATGCCACAAACTCGTGAGCACATCCTACTTGGTCGTCAAGTTGGTATCCCTTACATCATCGTATTCATGAACAAATGTGACATGGTTGATGACGAAGAGCTACTTGAGCTAGTAGAAATGGAAGTTCGTGAACTTCTTTCTGAGTACGAGTACCCAGGAGACGACCTACCAGTAATTCAAGGTTCTGCACTTGGCGCTCTAAACGGCGAAAAGCAGTGGGAAGACAAGATCGTTGAGCTTGCAGAAGCACTAGATTCTTACATTCCACTTCCAGAGCGTGCTGTTGATCTACCGTTCCTACTTCCTATTGAAGATGTATTCTCAATCCAAGGTCGTGGTACTGTAGTTACTGGTCGTATCGAGCGCGGTATCCTACGTGTAGGTGACGAAGTAGAAATCGTTGGTATCAAAGAGACTACTCTTACTACTTGTACTGGTGTTGAAATGTTCCGTAAACTGCTTGACGAAGGTCGTGCAGGTGAGAACGTTGGTGCACTTCTACGTGGTACTAAGCGTGATGACGTTGAACGTGGCCAAGTACTTTCTGCTAAAGGTTCAATCAACCCACACACTAAGTTTGAGTCTGAAGTATACGTACTTTCTAAAGACGAAGGCGGCCGTCACACTCCTTTCTTCAAGGGTTACCGTCCACAGTTCTACTTCCGTACAACTGACGTAACAGGCGACATCACTCTACCAGAAGGCGTAGAAATGGTAATGCCAGGTGACAACGTTCAAATGACTGTTGAGCTAATCGCTCCAATCGCAATGGACGAAGGTCTACGTTTCGCAATCCGCGAAGGTGGCCGTACAGTTGGTGCTGGTGTTGTAGCTAAAATCTT
>NZ_JBFRSN010000740.1:0-742 GCF_041473595.1 Vibrio sp. 10N.222.46.A1 | reverse complement strand
CTCGCTCTTGAGGATGACGAAGTGAAGCGTAGTGGTTCTTTATATCCGTCATTCTCTAGAGTGACGAAGGAAGGAATAGGGAATCTGATTAGGTGAGAGGAAATAAAAAAGGGTTAGCGTAAAAGCCAACCCTTTAGTTTTGTTCGAAGATCGAATCTACTTATAAATGCACAGCATGTTCAAGTAGCTATCCGTCAAGGTCGAAAGTTCTTCTTGCGTATCTACACGTTTCGCTTGGATGAATAGAGAGTAGCAAATGCCGTGGAATAGATTTGCTAGGTGTTTAGGATCGTGATCGTCACAGACTTCGCCGCGTTCAATCGCCTTGCTAAACATGTTTTGTACTAACATCTGGTTAGTGCGGTTAGTGGTTACAAACAGAGGCCACACTTCATCGCGAGTTGATGCACTCCATTCGAACCATACATTTAACCAATTGCTATCTTGAGCCACTAACGTCACCATTTCAGTCGCAATATTATGTAGATTTTCTTTTGCGTGAATATCTAGGTCAATGTTGTCTGAAAGGAAGTTCGAGAATTGACGAACAACGTGGTTAAGTACTTCATCAACCAGATCTTCACGGGTAGGGAAGTAGTTAAATACTGTTGCTACTGACACCTGAGCGATGTCGGCAATATCAGCGTGTCCACCGCGGCCAATGCCACGGCGAGAGAATACTTCAAGTGCGATTTCCATCAATTGAAGTTTTCTTTTTAAGGGTGAAAGCCTAGTTCTAGGT
>NZ_JBFRSN010000739.1:0-2216 GCF_041473595.1 Vibrio sp. 10N.222.46.A1 | reverse complement strand
CCTTGATTACCTTCTTGTACATTTTCCTGATTCTGGCTTTATAGCTCTCTTCAAACTGTTGTGAATCGATAACAGAGCGAACACCTTTAACCCCTTCAAACTCAGCTTCCATCTCAATTAAGCTACTCAATTTTTTGCTTTGACGAGAGCGATGGATAAGGAAGTAAAGTAGCAAAGCGCTCCATGAAGCAATCAGTATTAAGGTCATGTAAATATCTCCTTCACTGCTTGTTCTAAACCAAAGAATTTTGCGCGTTCATAAATCACAGAACGAGTCGATAAACCGGGTGTTCTGAACTCACCTTCCATTTTTCCATCTTTGAAATTTGAAGTCGCTTCGTAACGAAAAATGTCTTCCATCACCACGCTATCCCCTTCCATCCCGATAATTTCAGAAATGTACATCACCTTGCGGCTACCATCGTGGAGGCGCTTAACTTGAACGATAAGGTCTACTGCACTAACGATGGTTCTACGTATTGCGGATATCGGCAGACTGGCTGTTGCCATCATTACCATGCTCTCAGTACGAGCAATGGCATCACGCGGTGTATTGGCGTGCAATGTCGACATAGATCCATCATGCCCTGTATTCATCGCTTGAAGCATTTCAAAGGCTTCACCACCACGACACTCACCAACAATAATTCTGTCCGGGCGCATACGAAGGGCATTAATCACAAGGTCTCGAGCGGTGATTTCTCCTGTTCCTTCAACGCTAGCTTGTCGAGTTTCAAGCCTAACAATATGAGGTTTTTGTAGCTGTAGTTCCGCAGCATCTTCAATAGTAACAATACGTTCAGTTTCGCCAATGAAGCCAGATAATGCGTTCAATAACGTTGTTTTACCTGAACCAGTACCACCGGAGATCAATATGTTGCACTTGCAATGGCTCGCAATGGACAAAAGCTTAGCCATTTCGACAGACATCGCACCAAACTCAGCAAGATTCTCAAGCCTAATTTTTTGCTCTTTGAATTTACGAATCGAGATAGAGGTACCGTCTATCGCTAACGGGGGGATCACAATATTTACACGGCTCCCATCCATTAAACGAGCATCACAAAGGGGTTTTGATTCATCGATACGACGACCCACATTTGATGCGATTCGCTTAGCGATGGTGTTCAGTTGTTTTTCGTTAACAAATTGAATGGGTGATTGTTCAACCTTGCCATTGATTTCTATGAAGATATCCGAAGGACCGTTGATCATGATATCCGATATATCATCGTTATCGACTAAAGCTTGCAGGGGCCCAAGGCCTTTCAACTCATCGAGTAACGCTTTGACTAAGTCGACACGTTTCAATGAGCTGACTTGCAGCTGCTTCTTATCGATCAATATATTAACCGAGTCTTTGAGTTGTTCTTCTAGCTCTTGATTACTAATTTCAACAAGCGTAGCGGCATCTAGAGCATCAAAGATCTCATCTCGAAGCTGGATGTAAATTTCTTTTAATTGATTCATTTTCTAAACAAACTGAAACGTGATTTAGTTTTAATTTTCTTGCCTGTCAACGTGGCAACCATAGTTAGAACGGCAGTGGCAGACTTAGATTTAAGCAACTCATTAATACCTTGCTGTACCACGATTTTTTCTAGCGACGGCTCGTACATGAAATCAATACTATCTTTGGCTTTGATTCTCTCTTTCGCACTCGCGAGTGTCATCATGAAGTCTTTCGCTGGCCGATTAAGGTTGAAGATGATTTGGTGTTCAGATTTCCCGATCTTCTTCTTCAAAGAGTTATAAGAACGCAGTGAAGAAACCGAAGGTTCGCAGACAATAAAGATGCGATGGTACTTATCTGATAACTCCTGATCATGCATCTCTTCATAGCAAGATAAGGGCGCCGAATCTATGATAAAGTTATATTGATCAATGAGTTGATTGGAAAGGTTGTACAATGTAGATGCGTGATCAGTAAGGCAAGCAACATTTTTCTCTAGTACCAAGTAATCAAGCTTATCTTTCACACCATGTACATAGGTCTTAGCTATCGCACTGTCGATATCGATCTGATTCAAATCTATACTGTTGTGCTTGGCTTTCAAGCCTTTTACACCTATATAAATGTCACTATTTAGTGCTCCTGAATCATGATCCACCAAGAGTGTCTTTAGATTTGCTTGCTCTGCTAAGGAGTGTGCTAAAACAGAACTTACGCAAGATACTCCAATGCCACCTTTGGTACCCAAAACTAATATACGTTT
>NZ_JBFRSN010000738.1:0-3853 GCF_041473595.1 Vibrio sp. 10N.222.46.A1 | reverse complement strand
CATGAGAAAATAAAAAGATCTTTTAAAAACCACCCATGGTTAAAGATCAACCACTCCGATGTTTATCCACACTAGTAAGTGAAAGATTCATTTCAAACCCTATTTAGCAAGCATTTTATCCCCTGCAAACCCCTGTTTATTTATCCACTAAATTAATATTTCAATTAATTACCTTCATGTCCTGTGGATAACCATGAGTTTGATCCCTTTTCTAGCAAGGCGATCATTTCTTAACCAGTCGTCATATGGTGATAACTTCTGGTAAAATCATTTTTTTGATCATGCCTTTTATTATGAAACCAGAACCACAAACACAACAAGAGCTGTTAGACAGAGCATATGCTATTGCAGGAATGACCTTCAAAGAGCTCGCCGATGAAGCCAATATGGTTGTACCAAACGACCTAAAGCGAGATAAAGGCTGGGTTGGACAACTATTGGAATGGCACTTGGGTGCGCCAGCTGGCAGTAAACCAGAACAAGATTTTGCCAAGCTCGGGATCGAGCTAAAAAGTATCCCGATTGGTTATTCAGGGAAGCCACTCGAAACCACCTTTGTTTGTGTCGCGCCATTGATGGGCGTGCAAGGCATAACGTGGGAAACCAGTCACGTTCGAAACAAGCTGTCTAAAGTGTTGTGGATCCCGGTAGAGGGAGAAAGAGAGATCCCACTGGCAGAAAGGCATGTAGGATCCCCTTTATTGTGGACACCAACCCAAGCGGAAGACGAGATCTTAAAAAGGGATTGGGAAGAGCTCATGGAGCTGATCGTGTTAGGTAATGTTGAACAGATAACAGCAAGACACGGCGAAGCACTGCATTTGCGACCAAAAGCCGCCAACAGTCGAGTGTTAACAGAAGCTTACGGTGCAAGTGGAAAACCAATAAAGACCAAACCTCGTGGTTTCTATCTACGAACTCAATTCACCCACAGATTGCTGACAACCCATTACGCATAGAAAGCCATTACGCATAGAGGTTTTATCTAGCATAGATAGGCTAAAAGATCAGTACGTTATAAACCGTCTCAATTTAGAAGTAATTTCTCACTACAACGCTCGTTAAGAATACTCTCTAATGAGGTTTGAGCGCCAGTTCAATATCGCAGTAGCTTTGGTTGGGTTCATTACCAAACTCATCATACGCGTTGTGCAAGCGAAGGTAGGCCTTTTCAAAGCCGAGCCGGAGTAATTCCTCTTTCACTTGATCCAAGGATCCAAAGTGAAGCGGCTCGCCGTCTTGCTTTACCGGTTCTAGCTTGTGTTTGTACTCCACCGCCAGCAAATATTCAGAGATATCAGAGCAACCAATAACGTACACTTTCGGTGTCTGATAAGAGTCTTTGTGCTCTCCATGTAACCACATGTCTAATTGATGCTTCTGCATAGTCAGCCTCCCTTGCTCTGTAAAGCTTAGCCGAACTATTTACCTTTACTAGATAACGACTTAAAAAAGCAAAAAAAGAGAAGCAAGAGCTTCTCTTTTTTTGGCCAGTTCTAGTTCAAAAATTTGCATTTTCGACGCCATAACTATCGCTGATGTTTATCTTGTGGGGTGAAAGGCGCTATCACCCCACAAGATTACGTCGGTATTCGCGCGCTTAAGACTCGACGAAGATGACGAACTCGGCGCTCAATCGTGACAACTTCAGGCTCAGAAAAACCAATTGGTCGACCATCGGCTTCAAGGCCAATATCTCTCAATAAATGGGTGTTGTTCCATGGTAGATCATATGAACTACGACGAACTTTTCGTTGCCATTCACGCTCTTCACGACGAAGGTCTGCACGGATAAGAACTGTTGCTAGTTTTAAATATACTGAGTGACGCATAATAACTCTCCAGTTGTGGAATAAACTGAGGAAAAATAGCGTTCTAGATAGTATGAGGGCTTCTCACTTAGCTGCTATTTTTCCGCAGCCAAATAAGGGTACGGATCTATTAGTTAGGTTTATCTTGGGTGTTTCGATCGGCCATGGCTGATGTGTGTGACATATCAGTCACCATGTCAGTACACGGATCAAACGACGCGCAAATATGCTGTATAAAATCGAAATGTTTCATTTGCGCCTCCAAGCTAACTAAAAAATCCAAAAAGAAATGGGGTCGTAAAAGCAGACAAGTCTTTGTTAAATCGTTGCTTTCACGGTTAAAGTCTAACCAAGTGAGTATATTATTCAACCGATAATTGGTTAACATTTTTAAAACAATGCATTCGCCTGAAATATCAGTTGCATATTCATTTACATATAACATATTCACTATGATTATATAAAATCACAGCATATCTATCTTAGGGCTCTCTCTATAGAACAGCGGACTATCCTTCAGAAACAAAAAAGCCACGTATGATACGTGGCCCTTGAATTTTCACTCACCGGATAGAGTCAATGAATAGAACGTTCTAAACAACGCCCTCAGATATAAGACCATGTTTATTGAGTAAGCGGTACATAGTTGCGCGTGAAACTCCAAGCTCCTTAGCGGCCAAAGACACTTGACCACCATAAGATTCCAACACAATGAGTAAAGCATCTCGCTCTGAACGTTCACGTATACTTTTCAGACTGCGGCGTTCATCATTCTGTTTTGGTAAATCCAGTTGATGATCCTCAATGATGACAGCATCAGACATCAACACAACACGCTTAATCTGATTCATCAATTCACGAACGTTGCCAGGCCAATGGTAGCGACTCATCGAGCGGATAGCATCGTCTGAGAAGCTCTTCGCTTGCGCATTAAACTCTTTTGAGTACTCACGCAGAAAATGATTCGCTAGCACTGAAATATCACTCACACGTTCTTTTAAGCTAGGAACATGAATACGCAGAACATTGATGTAATGATAAAGCTCTTCATTGAAGTCGCCCTCGATCAATGCCTTTTCAATATCAGAAGAGTTAGCAGCCAAAATGCGAACATCAACCGACTTAGCTCCCTTCGTGGTTTCAATTTTCCCTTCTTGTAAAAAGCGTAAAAGGTTCAATTGTTGATTACGAGGCATCGCTAGGACATCGTTGAGTAAGAGGGTTCCGCCATCGGCTTCTTCCAACATACAAGGCGCTGCCGTTGCTGGGGCTGAAATACCAAACATCTCAGTCTCTATCCTCATTTCAGATAGAGCACGGCAATTCACAGTTAAAAATGGTTTCTGAGCTCGCGATGAATTTTGATGAATGGAACGTGCAATTGTCTCTTTTCCTGTCCCACTCTCACCGTAAATCAAAATACTGACATCTGTGGGGCCAATTCGCTTGACTTGGTCTCTCAAGCGTTTCACCGCCACAGAATCACCGAGTAGGCCCATATTGTTGTTAATACCGTAGTTTGGCCATACTTTCTGCTCAAGTTTGAGCATACCCAGTTGATGACCAATGGTACTCAATAGCTGAGCATCAGGGATTGGTGCCGTGAAAAAGTCGATACAGAAGTTAACGATAAATTGGCAGATTGTATCTGAGCTCAATTGCGATTCACGGATAAAAGCAAGCCATCGAACTTGCTTGTTGTTGCTCACGAGGTTAGCGATACCATTAAGGCTAAACTCATCATGACTAAGATCCACAATGCCAATGCAGGGGCCAATATCAGTAATTAAGGCATCGGCTTTTCGTAAATCTGCACACTGGGTACATTGCCAACCCACTTGTTCTAACACTGATAACCAGGGTTCGTACGCACCACCAACGACGATAAGAGAACCTGGTAAGGAATCCATCTTAAATTGAGTTCCCATCCTTCTTCCTTATTCTGTTTTTATTTTTTTCAATCAGGCTAACACGAGTTAAACGAATCATACGGGTACAACGTTGCCGCAAGATCGTATTCAGATCCGATACGTATAGTAATG
>NZ_JBFRSN010000737.1:0-1533 GCF_041473595.1 Vibrio sp. 10N.222.46.A1 | reverse complement strand
GCATTGCGAGCGTTTCTTGACTTGAACCTTCATCGCCTCCTGCATCATCACGCCATGACTGAGACGCTTCGATAGAGAATGTAGGATAGTTTACGCCTTTGGACTGTTTATATTGAAAATGTGCTGCGTCGACATCTGCCGCCGCTATTTTAATTACAGGGTGTTTATCTAAAGCGTCAACTATGGCATCTGACAATGACAGTGGAATCCAAGATATGTCGGCCCTTGGGTAAATCAGACCTAGCGGTTCTTGTCCTACAACTCTTCTAAATTGGGTATGTGTGTCGATCAAATTATTCTGGGCGGCTAATAAGTTACCATGAGCTTTTGCAATCCTAGCTTCTACTTGCGAAACGTCTGCGGTAGAACCTATGCCTGAACTCGCTCGTTTTTTTATGTCTTTATAGATTTTCTTGTGTATCGCAAGGTTACTTTCTGACAGCGCCAGTACCTCAGTCGCTTTTACTGCGTCGAGATATATTTGTGTTACCTCCAGTGCTTTGTCTTCGGCATCTGCTATCAATTGCAAACGAACTGATTCGGCTTCTGCAGCGGTACGGTCAATATCGTTCAGAGTCGAAGAACCATCCCACAGCAATTGAGTGAGGGAAATCGTTGCTTCCTTTCTTGTTAGATCCGTGTCTGGACCGTTATTTGGTGCAGGGTTTATACCTTCATAACCAATACCGGCATCAAGGTCGATACTCGGCCTGTATGCCCCACCAGAGGCGTCATTACGCTTTTTCACGCTCACATATTCGTTAAAGATGCTTTTTATCTCTGGATTCGTTGCCAGGGTAATAGCCACAGACTGTTCCAGAGTTTGAGCGGCGAGTGGTGCTGCAGCAACTAAGCAACACATTATGGATAATTTAAACAATTTCAAAGTAGCTCTCCTTCTACTTTCAATGCCTCATCCGTTTCCCAACCTACGTTTACCGTTGAATTGAGTGAATGGTATTAAACGAAGCTTAGGACATTTGCAAAAAAATGCGAAGTTTGTTGGTTTTTTTTGAATGTAAGTCGCTATTGCTATTGACTAATTTAAAAAGCATCGCATTTCCATGCCTTTAGTGAGTTGATTATCAATAATGCCACTACTAAATTTATTGTAGGAAATAGCCACAGCGCAGAGTGGGATTGGATCCGCGTTTGGTGTGTTCTGGGCAGAAGTGGGAATATGGATATGGGAAATATCAACCTAAGTATACTAGGTCTTGCGAACGGCGTTATAGTGCTCGACGCTCAAGGCCAAGTTAGACGTTTGCCTCCGGGCGAGCAACCAGCTACTAGCGACGTCATTGTCACTGTCGAAACAACTGAAGAGAGCGTGCCAAACGTTTCTGCGCGGTTTGTCGATGACCAAGGTCAGCAAAACGTGATAGACACTGATGATGCGATCGCTCAAGTTCAACGTGCTATTGAAGAAGGGTTTGATCCAACAGAATTGGGTGAAGAGTTTGATGCCGCAGCAGGTGAGCAAGGCTCAAGTCTAACCAACAGCGGTAGGATTGAACGTACAGGGGCTGAAAC
>NZ_JBFRSN010000736.1:0-1916 GCF_041473595.1 Vibrio sp. 10N.222.46.A1 | reverse complement strand
TGTTAGAATGGGGGTTTTATTGATATAAGAGGCTGATGCCTCTTATATCTTATTGGTATCTAGCGGTTTTTTAACGCTATTTTTACGGCTCGCTCTAAACTAGGGATAGTTGTAAGTTCAGGTACTCTTTGGGTATAAATAATTTGGTTATTTATACCCACTACAATGATACTTCGACTAAGCAAACCTAACTGCTTAATTTGAGTCCCTGTATTTAGGCCAAACTTATGTTCTGAAGAGTCAGAAAGATATGTCGCCCCGTCAAGAGAGTACTCTTTAATGAACCGTTGTTGAGCGAAAGGAGTATCGGCACTCACTGCATAAAATTCAATACCTTGAAGTTTGTGACTGTTGTTTTCTATGTATTGAGAAAGTTCTATAGCTTGTTGAACACAAACCGGCGTGTCAACAGATGTTAATATGCTATAGACTTTGATCGATTTACTTTTCGCACTGGTATCATAGCTTCCTAAATCTGAAGTCAGCATCTTAGCCGAAGGCATTAAATCACCTACTTCTAATGGTGTACCAATCAGGTCAAACTTTGTTGTTTTATCAAGTGTGACGACTTGAGCCGCTCCAAACTCAGCATCGTCTTCAGTAGTTTCAAACTTTGCGAAGGCGTTTATTGAATATAGGGTAGCAGCAACAATAAGTAGTTTACGCATGATTATGATAAAGCCGCTAGTGCTGATTCATAGTTTGGTTCAGTAGTAATTTCAGAAACCAATTCACTATGTGTGACCATACCATCCTGACCAATAACGATAATAGCTCTAGCAGCTAACCCTTCAAGCGCACCTTCATTTAAGTTTACACCGTAGTTTTCAGTGAATGATGACTCTCTGAAGAAAGAAGCGGTTGTTACATTATCAATGCCTTCAGCACCGCAAAAACGGTTCATAGCAAATGGTAAGTCGGCAGAAACACATAATACGATTGTATTGTTTAAATTAGCGGCTTTCTCGTTAAATGTACGAACGCTTGCAGCACAAACTGGGGTGTCAATGCTAGGGAAAATATTTAATAAGACATTTTTCCCTTTTAGGCTTTCTAAGGTTAGGCTATTTAATTCTTTGTCGCAGAGAGTAAAACTTGGTGCTACTTGATTAGGTTTAGGAAATAGACCTGAGATTGAAACGGGGTTACCTTGAAAAGTTATAGACATGTTAATACCTTTTTATTGTTTATTTTTTGGTTAGAAATTATTGAGCGGCGAGATAGTAATTTGATATTTATAAATAACAAATCCGATGTGTTGTATTATATTTGTTATTATTTAAGATTCTAATAAATAAGATGTTAAGTCCTAAATGCCCATTGTTTTAGTCCGATTTGAATGGCTTGGTTGGTGTATGATTTAATTTTTTCTGTGGAGTTTCTGAAGAGTGTTCGTATTTAGGTGTGTTTTCGAAAATTAAATATTATTCATAGGGAAAGAACGTGATTTTTTACGTTGTTTTTTGATTCTTTAACGATGAGCGAGCTGTATTCAGGAATTAGTATTCATTCCTAAACAAAGAACCCCCAGTCATGCTGTTTTAGTTGGTCAACTTTCAAAGACAGCGTGACTTCTTACATTTACAATGAAATTAGGCCATAGATTAAATTCATTGTTATATTTTGATAGTTTCTAACTATCCTATACCACGATTTTGCAGTCACGCTCGCTAGTCCTGTTGTATATAATCTTGAAAATAAAGACAAAACTGACAATCGAAACACAGGGAAATGAAAAAAACATTTGTACTTGCACTCGTTATTTCGACTCAGATCTTAGCGAATGGCTTTCCAGCCAATGATTATGAATGGAAGTTAAATGTTACTGAAGACTGGGCATACATTAAAGCAGACAATGGCTTAACTATGGTTGAAGATTTTGAACAAAAAGCCAACGCTGAATTAGATGAATTAGA
>NZ_JBFRSN010000735.1:0-11501 GCF_041473595.1 Vibrio sp. 10N.222.46.A1 | reverse complement strand
TCGTTAACCGGCTTAACAGATCGTTTTGAAATGGTTCGCTGTAATCCAGGCATCATCTACAAATTAAAGTAATTAGTGTCACCACTTTAAGGTGCAATATTACTGTCCAAATTTAAAACCCAGCCAAGTGCTGGGTTTTCTTTTTCTCATTTAATCTATATCTTTAAGTCAGAGTGACATTCCAATTTACTCTATTTGTTGGCTTGTATATTGCAAGTTTACCCACGAGTAACCTGTAAAAGTAATGGTCGGCCACTTTATTTTTAAAGTTGGTATATATATTGCTTGGGTTATTTCATAACAGTCAGTTCTTGAGTTGAGGTTTACATGGCTATTTCTTTTGACAATGCTTTAGGCATTCACCAGCACACAGTTGGTGTACGTGAGCGTAACGCTGAGGTGCTTTCCACCAATATCGCGCAAGCTAACACGCCTGGGTATAAAGCAAAGGGATTAGACTTTAATAAATCACTGCAGGCGGCAAGTTCTGGGGCAAGCATTGGTCTTAGCCGAACA
Organism: Vibrio sp. 10N.222.46.A1; assembly: GCF_041473595.1. Lineage (NCBI taxonomy): Bacteria > Pseudomonadati > Pseudomonadota > Gammaproteobacteria > Vibrionales > Vibrionaceae > Vibrio > Vibrio sp. 10N.222.46.A1. The sequence goes on along the minus strand of NZ_JBFRSN010000735.1, from coordinate 10,985 downwards.
GACGGTCGGCATATTTCTGCCTCAACAACGGTGAATGGGGAAACGAAGTATCGAATTCCTACGCAACCTGATACTGGAGATGGCAATACGGTTGATTTGGATTTGGAACGAAATCTTTTCATGCAAAACCAAATTAGGCATCAAGCCTCTCTCGACTTCTTAGGAAGTAAGTTCAAGAATTTAACTAAAGCGATAAAAGGGGAATAACTAGATGAGCTTATTTAATGTATTCAATGTGACTGGTTCTGCGATGAGTGCTGAATCTGTTCGTCTAAATACTACCTCAAGTAACCTTGCTAACGCAGACAGTGTAAGTAGCTCTGCTAAAGACACTTACAAGGCTCGTCACGCAGTGTTTGGCGCTGAGTTAAATCAGGCACGTAATAGTGGTCACACTGTGCCAGTAAAAGTATTAGGTATCGTAGAAAGCGATAAACCGCTGAATGCGGAGTACAACCCAGATCACCCGTTAGCGAACAACGAAGGCTACATCTATAAGCCTAACGTTAACGTTATGGAAGAAATGGCAAACATGATTTCAGCATCACGTGCGTATCAAACAAACGTACAGGTTGCTGACTCGAGTAAACAAATGCTGCTGCGTACGCTGCAGATGGGTCAATAAGGATAAGGAGGTAGCAAATGGCTGGAATCAACAATGTTGGTCAAAGCGGCTTGTCCTATGTTGACCAGCTGAAGAGTCTTCAAGATGGTGCTAAGAAGCCCGATGAAACGACAGGTAAGCAAGATCTTAAACAAGATGACTTCTTATCGTTGTTGACTAAGCAACTTGCACAACAAGACCCTTTTAAGCCGGTTAGCAATGACCAGATGATTGCGCAAATGGCTTCATTTGCGACCGTAGATGGCATTGGCAAAATGAATACACAGTTTGAAAGCTTGAATTCATCAATGACCTCTAACCAAGCACTGCAGGCATCTTCTTTGGTTGGCCGCGATGTATTGGTTCCTGGAGCGGCAGGTGTGAAACAAGGTGATGGCGGTATGGCGTCAATGGTTAAGCTTCCTCAGGCAATGGACAATGTAATGGTCCGTGTTGAGAATGAAGTTGGCCAATTGGTTCGCACTTTTGATATCGGCTCAAAACCATCTGGTGACACGCGTGTTGAGTGGGACGGAAAAGACGAAGACGGTAATCCATTGCCGGCCGGTAAATACAACGTGAAAGCGTCGGGTTTATTGGAAGGTGAGAACACAGAGTTCCAAGTGTCGAGTTATGCGAACGTGAACAGTGTGCTTCTTGGTAAAGGCGATGGCAACGTACTACTCAATCTGGCTGGTTTTACATCGCCAGTACGACTTGCTGAAGTACTAGAAGTTGGTAAAGCGTAGCTCTTTTTAGAGTGATTATGCTAGCTAGATTAGGAGAATATTGGAATGTCATATGTATCTTTAAGCGGTCTATCCGCTGCACAGTTAGACCTGAATACAACCAGTAACAACATTGCGAACGCAAACACATTTGGCTTTAAAGAGTCTCGTGCGGAGTTCGGGGATGTTTACTCAAGCTCGTTGTTCACTAACGCAAAAACGACGCCAGGAGGTGGTGCGCAAGCTAGCCAAGTGGCACAACAGTTCCATGAAGGTTCAAGTATCTATACGAATAACCCAATGGACTTGCGTGTAAGTGGTACAGGTTTCTTTGCAGTATCGAAAGACCGTATGGTGCCAGAGATCAATGAACTAACGCGTAATGGTGCATTTCACCTAAACAAAGACAACTACATGGTTACGGCCAATGATGAGTTTCTTTTAGGTTATGATGTCGATCCAAACTCGGGTGAAGTTCTTTCTTATGCACCAAAGCCTCTCGACATTCCAGCTGAGTTTGGTAAGCCTAAACAGACAGAAAACATTGAAGTAGGGGTTAACCTTCCTGCGAACGGTGATCTTAAAGACCCGGCAACATTTGACTTCAAAGATCCAGATACCTATAACCGTGCAACGTCTTCGACGGTCTACGATTCTATGGGACAGTCTTACAAGTTAACGACTTACTACCTAAAAGATCAGACTCAACCGAATACTTGGCAAACGTACTACACCATGTCAGATGAAACGGGCGAGAAGCCGGTAAATATTACTGGTGGCGACGCGACGAATTCAGCAGGTCATGTTGGTCACACCATGAAATTCAACAATGACGGTACCTTAGCAAGCCTTAACAGTGGTCAGCCAATTCTATCTGATCCTATCGGCGCTGGTGAGAACGCAATTGATTTGAACGGTGCAGATCCGACACAGGTACTTAACTTTGGTCTGGATTCTTCAACTCAGTTTGCCGCTCCATTCGAACTGTCTAGGTTTGATGAAGATGGCGCGACAACTGGTTTCTTAACGAAAATCGATTTCGATGAGTACGGCAGTGTTCTAGGCAGTTACTCAAACGGTGAAAATGTGATACTAGGCCGCGTAGGTTTAGTTCGTGTACCTAATGAGCATGGTCTAGATAAGAAAGGCGGCACTCAATGGGATTCTACTAACGCTTCAGGTGATAAAATCTGGGGTGAATCAAATAAAGGTTCATTTGGTAGTATCAACAATGGCTCACTAGAGCAGTCGAATATCGATATGACTCAAGAATTGGTTGATTTGATTTCTGCTCAACGTAACTTCCAAGCGAACTCTCGTTCTCTAGAAGTACACAACCAACTACAACAGAATATTCTTCAGATTCGTTAATCGTTTCGAGCGTTTGAATCATCTGCGAATACCCAATTCAATGTTATTGAATTGGGTATTGTTGATGAATTACGTATGGCTGTTTGTTTTTCTATTTGCCGCCCCTATTGCCGCCCGGTAATGCCTCTGGCAACAATTCTTCCTCAATGATCCTTTATGGTCAGTTTTTTTTGTTGTTTCTCCGTTTAAGTTTTTGATAAATAACAGTTAAAAATATTGGCATAGTGTTTGCTTTATTAGTTCCAGAAAATGATTTTTGGAGCAAAATTATGGATCGCGCACTGTTTCTTGCCATGAGCGGCGCTAAGCAAAATATGCAGGCTTTGCAGCTGCGTTCGAACAACCTTGCCAATGTAAGTACAACGGGTTTCCGTGCTGATTTAGCACAGGCACGTTCAATGCAAGCGTATGGCGAAGGTATGCCTACTCGTGTTTTCAGCATGACAGAGCGTCCGGGTCATAATTTCGCTCAGGGTAGTGTGGTTACTACAGGCCGAGATCTAGACGTCACCATTCAAGGTGATGGTTGGATTTCAGTTATGGACAACACTGGTCGTGAAGGTTTAACTCGCAACGGTAACCTAAGGGTTGACCAAAACGGTCTACTTACCAACGCAAGTGGCCATTTAGTGCTTGGTGAAAACGACGCACCAATCACGCTCCCAATCCCAATCAGTAAAGTAGAAATTGGTACTGATGGTACGATTTCGGTGATTCCTCAAGGCGCTCCAGCTGAAGAATTAGCCGTAGTTGATCGTATTAAGCTTGTGCGTCCAGATAACCAAAGCTTGTTTAAAGATACGAATGGCCTCTTCCGTTCGAAAAACCCAGATCAGGCATACGAAGCAGATGCAGCGGTAACGTTGCTTAAAGGTGCTATCGAAGGCAGTAACGTAAATGCCGTAGGTGAAATGACCAGCTTAATTGACTTACAACGTCAGTTTGAAATGCAGGTCAAGATGATGAGCACAGCAGAGGAAATGGACAAGTCGTCTGATTCACTGCTTCGTATGAGCTAATAGAATTTTAAGGAAATTACTATGCATCCAGCATTATGGGTAAGTAAAACCGGTTTAGACGCCCAACAAACCAATATTTCAACAATTTCAAACAACCTTGCCAACGCCTCAACCATTGGTTTTAAAAAGAGCCGCGCGGTGTTTGAAGATCTGTTCTATCAGAATATTAACCAACCAGGTGGCCAATCGTCTCAGAATACTGAGTTGCCAAGTGGTTTGATGTTGGGTGCTGGTTCTAAGGTAGTTGCAACCCAAAAGGTGCACACTCACGGTAACGCACAAACAACGTCGAATAGCCTAGATATGATGATTGAAGGCGACGGTTTCTTCCAAGTTGAGATGCCAGACGGTGAAACAGGTTACAGCCGTAATGGTCAGTTCACATTGAACGGTGACGGCGCGATCGTAACATCGGGTCAAGGTTATGCCCTACAACCCGAAATCGTTATTCCTGAAGACGCGATCTCGGTAACGGTTGGGAACGATGGTGAGGTGTCGGTTCGTCTACGTGGTCAGCAAGACAACGTCGTGGTTGGTCAAATCACTATTACTGATTTCGTAAACCCAGGTGGTTTAGAGCCCATTGGCCAAAACCTTTACTTGCCTACAGGTGCAAGTGGTGACCCGCAAGAGGGTGTTCCGGGGTTGAATGGCTTAGGTAATGTTCGTCAGTCTATGCTTGAAGCATCCAATGTAAACGTAACTGAAGAGTTGGTTAACATGATTGAAGCTCAACGTGTATACGAAATGAACTCAAAAGTTATCTCGGCGGTAGATAAGATGATGAGCTTCGTTAACCAACAACTGTAGCTAGTTAATTCGCTGTTTACTTATTTCTTTTGATCGTTCTGTTTACCATTGCCCGCTGAGAGTATGTCGCCATGAAACGTATTGTTTGTTTAGCCCTATTTTTGTCTATGACTGGCTGCGCCCCATTGGCTCCAATTGAAACTCCGGCGCAAGAGAACGCAACCACAGTGGTTGATGCCGTAGAAGGCGACAAGTCGGCCCAGGAAAGCTCTGGTATTATCGACACACTTCGAGATAGAACGGACCCTATTGCTGGTGATCCTGCATGGGCGCCAATTAACCCGAAGAAAAAACAAGAGCATTATGCGGCAGCAACAGGCTCACTGTTCAATGCTAACCACATTGGTAGCATGTATGACGACTCAAAACCTCGCGGTATTGGTGACATTATTACAGTTGCGTTAGATGAGAATACGCGAGCGACTAAAAAAGCTAATGCAGATATGTCTAAATCGAACGATGCATCGATGGAACCGTTAGCTGTAGGCGGTGAAAACCTAGAACTTGGTAAATACAACTTTTCTTACGATCTGAGTAACACCAACACCTTTGCTGGAGATGCATCAGCTAACCAAAGTAACAGCATCAGCGGTTACATTACGGTTGAAGTTATTGAAGTATTAGCTAATGGCAACCTAGTGGTTCGTGGTGAAAAGTGGATGACGTTGAATACGGGTGATGAGTACATTCGCTTAAGTGGCACCATCCGCCCTGATGATATCGACTTTGAGAATACCATTGCTTCGAACCGTGTTTCGAATGCACGAATTCAGTACTCAGGTACGGGTGTGCAGAAAGATATGCAAGAACCTGGGTTCTTGGCACGATTCTTTAATGTATCTTTGTAGAGCTAGAGACTGTGTCGACATACTGACACTTTCAGAATTATCTAATTTCAAGCTAACTCATTATAAATTAAAGCAATACAGACAGGTTACTCAATGAAAAAACTAACACTCGTACTCTTCGGCATGCTATTTCTTGCCTCCAGTGCTCATGCCGCGCGTATAAAAGACGTGGCAAAAGTAGCGGGTGTTCGTAGTAACCAACTTGTCGGTTATGGTTTGGTGACGGGTTTGCCGGGCACCGGTGAGACAACTCCCTTTACCGATCAAACGTTTAACGCAATGCTGCAAAATTTTGGCATTCAATTGCCGCCTGGCACCAAGCCAAAAACCAAAAACGTTGCGGCGGTAATCGTTACCGCTGAACTTCCGGCATTCTCCAAGCAAGGTCAGGAAGTAGACGTAACGGTGTCGTCTATTGGTTCAGCAAAAAGCCTTCGTGGTGGTACTTTGCTGCAGACTTTTCTTAAAGGTCTGGACGGTCAAGTGTACGCTGTGGCACAAGGTAATTTGGTTGTGAGTGGTTTTAGTGCTCAAGGCAACGATGGTTCTAAGCTCGTTGGTAACAACCCAAACGTCGGTATCATCTCTAGCGGTGCGACGGTAGAGCAAGAAATCCCAACCCCATTTGGTCGTGGTGACTACATCACTTTCAACTTAATCCAATCTGATTTTACTACGGCTCAGCGTTTAGCTGATGCGGTTAATAATTTTCTAGGCCCTCAAATGGCGTCTGCGGTAGATGCGACTTCTGTAAAAGTTCGTGCTCCACGTGAAATCAGCCAACGTGTGGCTTTCTTGTCTGCCATCGAAAACATCGAATTTGACCCTGCAGAGGGCTCTGCAAAAATCATTGTTAACTCTCGTACCGGTACTATTGTTGTTGGTAAGCATGTGCGCTTAAAAGCAGCAGCAGTAACCCACGGCGGCATGACAGTCGCAATCAAAGAAAATCTAAACGTAAGTCAACCTAACGCATTCTCTGGTGGTCAAACGGTAGTCGTTCCTGATTCGGACATCGAAGTAACCGAAGCCGATGGTAAAATGTTCAAGTTCGAACCCGGTTTAACGCTCGATGATTTGGTACGCGCTGTCAATGAAGTCGGCGCCGCACCTTCTGATTTAATGGCAATCCTTCAAGCACTGAAACAAGCGGGTGCAATTGAAGGTCAGTTGATCATTATTTAAGGGATAAAGCATGATTAAAAATAACAATGACATCGGCTTTATTCACGATATTGGTAGCCTAGACCGTCTTCGTCAACAAGCGGTAAGCGGTGAAGAAGGCAGTGAAAAAGAAGCGCTAACCGCTGCAGCAAAACAGTTTGAATCTATTTTTACCTCGATGTTGTTTAAGTCGATGCGTGATGCGAACTCGAGCTTTAAGTCAGATATGTTAAACAGCCAGAATGAACAGTTTTATCGTCAGATGCAAGATGACCAAATGGCGAGTGAACTCAGTGCGTCAGGTTCGCTCGGTCTTGCGGACATGATCGTAGCTCAGTTAAGCGCTGGCCAAGCAAATGATGCAACTGAAGATAAGGTTCGCAATGAAGGCTTTGATACCTCTCTGCAAAGACCGCAGTACTCGGGGCGTTCACAAGATAGAACACCCGAAGTTCAATCTGCGCAAGCTATGTCAGCAACAGACGTGTCAGTAGCCAAACAACCAGTTTCCTTCGATTCTCCAGAATCGTTTGTTGCCTCAATGAAGCCTTACGCTGAAAAAGCAGCGAGTGCGCTCGGTGTCGATTCATCACTGCTATTGGCACAAGCGGCACTTGAAACAGGTTGGGGTTCTAAGATGATTAAGAACTCTTTGGGCAACAGCAACAACCTATTCAATATCAAAGCCGATAGAAGTTGGAAGGGCGATAAGGTTGCTACTCAAACTCTAGAGTTCCATGGTAAAACAGCCGTTAAAGAGTCTGCTTCTTTCCGTTCTTACTCTAATTTCGAAGATAGCTTTGATGATTACGTGAAGTTCTTGAACGAAAATCCAAGATACGAAACGGCATTGCAGCATCAAGGTAACTCTGAGAATTTCATCAAAGGCATTCACCAGGCGGGTTACGCAACCGACCCTAACTATGCCGACAAAGTTTTACGAGTTAAAGCTAAGATTGATGAGATGAAATAGCGTTATTGAATGCACTCGAGAGCTTGCCACCGGCAGGCTCTTTTCTTATCCGCCCCTTCAGTCTTACGCACCATCCATAGTTTTCTCCTTACACTTCAACAAATTATTGTCTTTTAACTCTCCGTTATTTCTATTGGCACATATATTGCTAAATATCTTAATAATAAGCTGTAGTAGTTAATCAGTTCATGCTGATTTTGTTAAGTTTTTTGGGGGCATTATGGCGTCGGATCTTCTGAATGTAGGAGCACAAAGTGTTCTTACTGCTCAGAGACAGCTAAACACCACTGGTCATAACATTTCTAACGCCAACACAGAAGGCTATAGCCGCCAGTCTGTGGTTCAAGGTGTGAATGACCCGCGCCAGTACGGTGGTCAAACCTACGGTATGGGTGTGCATGTGGAAAATGTTCGCCGCTCGTGGGACCAATTTGCCGTCAAGGAACTTAACCTATCAACAACCAATGCCGCTAACAAAGCGGATACCGAAGCTAACCTGGATATGCTGTCAAGCATGTTGTCATCGGTTGTTTCGAAGAAAATCCCAGAGAACCTTAATGAGTGGTTTGATTCTGTTAAGACGCTCGCTGATACCCCGAATGATGTGGGTACACGAAAAGTCGTCATAGAAAAAGCTGGGTTATTGAGTAAAACGTTAAATGAATTTCATGAAACCGTTCGTCAACAGTCTGATTCTGCGAATAAGAAATTAGACATGGGTATCGAGCGAGTTAACCAAATTGCATACGAGATCCGTGATCTTCAGCGACTAATGGTACGAACTCCTGGACCTCATAATGATCTACAAGATCAGCACGAACAGCTAGTTAATGAGCTTTCTGGTTACACTAAAGTGACGGTGACACCACGAGCTAATAATGAAGGCTTTAATGTCCATATCGGTAATGGTCATACCTTAGTTTCTGGTACAGAAGCGAGCCAACTGAAAATGATCGATGGCGTACCAGATGCACATCAGCGTCGTCTTGCTATCGTAGAAGGAAAGTCATTAAAGGCGATTACTAACCGCGATATTGATGGACAAATCGGCGCGATGTTAGACATGCGTGATGAACATATTCCTGCAGTTATGGATGAGCTTGGTCGTTTGGCGACCGCGTTTTCATACGAGGTCAATGCACTGCAATCGCAAGGTTTGGATCTCAATGGCAATGTAGGTAAAAACCTGTTTACCGATGTGAACTCTGAGTTAGTGGCTAAGTCTCGTGTTACTGCTCACGGACAGTCAAAAGCGGATGTCGCGGTCTATATTGATGATACTTCTGCTCTGAAAGGCGGCGAGTATGGTCTGAAATACGATGGCAGCGATTATGTGGTGATTAAGCCAGATGGCGAAACGGTAAAAGTTAGCACTAATTCAACCGGCAATGCCTTTTATTTAGATGGCATGCGAGTGGAAGTTCGAAATCCGCCTGAACTGGGTGAGAAGCTTTTACTACGCCCAACCCGCAATTTTGCCGCGCAGATTCAGATGGAAACCAAAGACCCTAAAGATATTGCGGCGCAAAGCTATGAGGCATCAACTACCTTTGCCAAAGGCACTGCAGGTTTCAAAATTTTGGCGGCAGGTCAATTACGAGAATTTGAAGTGATCGTGTCACCAAAGGGCGAACAGTTTGCAGTTACCGATCCTAAGGGCAACATACTTATGCAGCCTCAACCGTATCCACCACAAGGCCCAGTGACGATTAATGGCACAACGTTTGAACTTACACCGGGCGCGGTGGCAAACGATAAATTTACGGCAAACCTTGTCCCATCAGAAGGTGACAATGGCAACTTGCGTAAATTGCAAGATCTCCAAACAGGCAAAGTCTTGGATGATGGTGAGTCTACGATTTTAGATCTTTACCACAACTTGAATACCAATACGGGCTTGAAATCTTCAACGGCAAATCGCTTGAGTGATATTGCTAGGCTAGAAAAAGAGTCAGCTCAAGAACGTATTGCTTCAGTCTCTGGGGTGAACCTAGATGAAGAAGCGGCAAATATGATGAAATTTCAGCAAGCGTACATGGCTTCTTCACGCATCATGCAAGCCGCCAATGATACGTTTAATACTATTTTGGCTTTGAGGTAGGAGATATAAATGTTGACTCGTATTTCTAGCTTTCATAATTATCAGTCAGTACAAAATGACTTTCGCCGCCAAGAAAACAAGGTGCATCATAATCAAGCACAACTGGCTTCCGGTAAGAAATTACAGTCGGCGAGTGATGATCCTTTGGCGACGCATTATTTACAAAACATCGGTCAGCAATCTGAGCAACTTAAACAGTATGTCGATGCGATCACTCTAATTAGAAACCGCCTTGAACATCATGAAGTCATGGTCGCCAACTCGGAAGGGTTCGCGGATGAAGCAAAACGAACCGTGATGGAAATGATTAACGGTGCACTTTCTCCGGAAGACCGCTTAGCGAAGAAACGTGAAATTCAAGAGTTATCGAATAATCTTCTGCATTTAGCTAATACTCAAGATGAGTCAGGTAACTACACATTTTCAGGAACCAAGCCCAAGAGCCAGCCATTTTTTCAAGATAATGAAGGGAACGTTTCTTATCAAGGTGATGACTATCAAAGAAAGATGCGAGTAGCAACGAGCTTTGAAATGGCAATGAATGATCCGGGCAGTAAGTTGTTTATGGAAATAGATAACCCGTTTGGTGACTACGAGCCTCAATATGATCTTGAACCAGCCTCTGAGTTATTACTAGGGCGCGCAACCAATAAAGCTGACGATAGTTCTACTTATAAAGTGACTTTTGTTGATATGCAAACAGGCAAGTTCGCTTACCAGCTTGAAAAAGATGGCGAAGTGGTTGCCTCGGAAGATTTTGATCCTTCGAAAGGTGTTGTCTATGAAGGTCTGAATATCCAATTCAAGGGGCAGATCACGAAGGGTGACTCGATCACTTTAGAGCCGAGAAAGACATTTTCTATTTTTGATACATTCAAAGATACCGCCGAACAGGCTGAAAATCCAGTATCGGATGCATCGGCAACGGCAAAACTGCACCAAATGACAGAAGAATTTCATGCCGCGTTTATTCATTTGACTAAGGCGAGAACGGATGTCGGTGCACGTTTGAGTACGTTGGATATTCAAGAGCAGCAACATGAAGATTTTAAGTTGTCTTTAGCGAAAGCAAAAAGCAACTTTGAAGACTTGGACTATTCGAAAGCCATCATTGAATTCAATGAAAACTCTCGAGCGTTACAAGCTTCACAACAAGCGTTTGGCAAGACCAAAGACCTGACCTTGTTTAATTATATTTAGCTGTGAACAGTCGTTAATCTGGGGTTAGTTCTCTGCCGTATGTGCTATGCCATACGTGCGAATGATTCTATCGATTGCCGCTTTTTTATTCAAAGTGGCATGTTTGAAAAATAGCGGCAAAAAACGGCAACGAGAGATATCAATCTCTTGTTTTCTCTACTTAATAT
>NZ_JBFRSN010000734.1:0-5099 GCF_041473595.1 Vibrio sp. 10N.222.46.A1 | reverse complement strand
TAAGAAGACAAATTGCTCAACGTTACCTGCAGCAAGGTATTACCGTCAACCATCAAGATATCGTGATTACTTCTGGTGCTATGGAAGCGCTTAACTTGAGCCTTCAAACTGTAACCAAGCCCGGTGACTACGTTGTGATTGAATCTCCTGCTTTCTATGGTGCTCTGCAAGCTGTCGAGAGGTTAGGACTCAACCCTATCGAAGTGGATGTTTGTCCAATCAATGGATTGAATATTGAGCAGTTTGAAAGCGCACTACAAAACCAGGATGTGAAAGCGTGTTGGCTGATGACGACGTTTCAAAACCCGACAGGGACAAGTTTGTCTGAAGATGCGAAGCGCCGAGTGGTTGAGGTTGCTGAACAATACAAGACTTATATTATCGAAGATGATGTTTACGGCGACCTATATTTCGAAGGGCATAAACCTAAACCGCTAAAAGCATTTGATAAAACAGACTTAGTGTTGCTATGCGGCTCTTACTCTAAGAGTTTATGCCCTGGCTATCGTGTTGGTTGGGTGGTGAGTTCGCGTTTTAACGATGCGATTCAAAAACTTCAGCTTCTTTCTACGCTGTCGAGTAGTGCTCCTGTGCAGCTTGGTGTCGCGCACTTCTTGACACACGAAAGCTACGACAATCACCTTCGTAAATTGCGTAAAAATCTTCTAATGAGAAAAAAGCGATTTATAGAGGTCATTAAGCAATATTTCCCACATTCCATCGAGATAGAAGACCCAGCTGGTGGCTACTTTGTATGGATTCGTTTTTCTGCCAAATTCGACAGTCAACAATTCCATCAGTTAGCGATTGCTCAAGGCATTAGCGTCGCCTCTGGAGACCTCTTTAGCGAGTTGGGCAGAGTAGACAACGCGATTAGATTGAACTTCTCTTATGAACTCACAGCAGAGAAAGAGCAAGCGCTGATCTTACTTGGTAAGCTTGCGCGTCAACTTACGCACTCGTAAAACCGTAAGTCACTCATAAAAAAGACAATGATTCCAACTGTACGGACTGATTCCGATGCAACTGTACGCCTTCTTGACCAGCGAGTTGTGATTCAATATCGATAGACCAAATATTGGAGATACCGTTATGTTGAAAATGACTATGGGTAACGAAGTTAAGTTGATTATCGTTGCTATTGTGTGTGCACTTCTGTTAATCCTCGGCCACGTACTACTGGCAAAAGCATTCGCTGATATGGCATGGGCAGAATACACGACTGCCGCAATCCCATTCGTTATGATGGCAATCTGCGGTCTCGCGATAAAATACGCTATCGACCAAGATGTCGACTAAGTTTTTGAGTACACAAAAATGATCTTTCAGAGCCCCTCCATGATTTGGTGGGGCTTTTTCGTTGTATACATGAAACGGAATTGCGTAGGCATCGCTGTTATCGTCGTGAAATAGAAATCCTTGATGAAATACAATTATTATCCATACCTGTTGTAAGCACATGTAAGGAGTATCTAATCACTACTTGGAAAGTAAATCACCTTTAGTCAAAAGCTTGGCAAACGCAATTTATCATCATTAACTATTGGTATGGTTGGGTTTATGGTTATTCGTGCCAGCTATCAGTCGGTGAGGTTTGAATCGTGATGAACAAAGCCCTTACAGCACCTTACATTTTCAACTTATCTTTAGCCTACAATTACTTGGAACTAATACTGAGGCGAAAATATGAGATTAAAATGTGCAAAATTGAACCTCTGCATGTTGGCATTACTAACAACTAATGCAGCGGCCAGTGAGATTGAGGTCGATTTAAATAAATTAAGTAATGTTTCAGAAATTGGTACAGATACTTTGTCGATCGCTAGTGAGTTCATCGGTTATGAACTTAATGATGGCAAGTATCGTTACGCAAGAGACGTTGACTTAAATGGCTTAGATTGGGTTTTCTTATATGGAGAGCATCAAAGAAAAGACAAACCCAATAGTACCTTAATTAGTGACGTAAATGTTATTGGTGAATTACGACAAGTTGTTAATTCAGAGACCAAAAACGCAATTGGTAACCGTTATTACTGGCAGGGTGGTGATTCTACAGATTACAACCAAGAGCTAGCTTTCTCTGGTTTACTTGTCGGCACTAGTGGTTTCTCTTTTGACGTTCAGCCAGGTAAAGGCGGGCGATTTTCTGTAGAGCTTTATACACACAATTGGCTCTCTTCTGCTGATGTAACCGCATGTGTTAAAAAGCAATGTATCACTATTAAAAATGATATCTCCTTTCACATGACCAGTGTCAAAAATACGATAGTTTTCGAATCCCAATCTCCTGATGATATCGTCGAAATCACTTATACACGTCAACATAGACAGTTCGACTTTGAAGCTAGACAGGGTTACCACGCTATTGAAGCTATCCAATTGATAGAGGCTCAGTAACATGAAAAAAATTATTTTGGCATCAGCGATCGTTGCTACTTTTTCAGCGCAGGCGGGCATAGGCAAGATGGATCGCTCGGTTACTCAACACAAAGCGTTTGCCTTACAAACTCAATTTGATTTTGCTTGCCACATGAATGCAGGGTCGGCCACTTTAATCGACCCGTATTGGGTTATCACAGCAAATCATGTGTCAGGTTCAAAAAGTGAAGGATATGAAAATGCGGTAACTTGTTCTTCTTATGAAAAAGATAAGAATGGTAAGTACAATGTTGTTCATACGTCACGTGCGACTACTGACCCTGATGGTGAGTGGGGGGAGTATGAATTTACCGATGGTATTTACGACTTCGCTTTGGTGCGCTTAGATACGCCTATCACCGGTATCAAGCCGGCGAAGTTGCCCGAGAAAGGGATGTTTGATCATTCAGAAGTCTATGAAGTAAATAGCGTTGGCTTTGGCAACTATAACGGACGTAATGGTGGCAAAAAGTTTGTTAAGTACAACGACACAGACAAAAAATGGTTAGCTGAGTACAAATATGACCCAGTGATCATGCCTCAAAGTAACTTGCAGTGGTTAATTATCCATGGGGATTCAGGTTCTGGTATCACGATTGAGAGAGATGGTGAGTTTTATATTATTGGGGAGATAGGGCTTCAATATTATGGTGAGCTTGGTTGGCAAGATACCTTCGATGATGTTTTGGGAAGATTGGATTCATTACAAAGTGACATGCAAGAGCATGGTTTTAGCTATACGAAACCTGTAAATCTTGCTGATGTAAAATGGACGTCAACAACTCAGAATGACATTGAAGATCTTCACGCGTTTTACAGCTACTGGAAAGCGGGAAGTATGGACTTCAATGCGACTTACTGGACGGCGGATGGTGGTATTTATAACACCGCTTATGCGATAGAAGGGGAAAAGTACACTTTTGAAACAGTGATACCTGTAAATTCTAAAGCGCCTGCATTTGATGTGTTTGTTAATGGTCGTCAGGTCGCTCATAACATTAAAGCGGACAAAGAAAGTCTGTTTTTGAAAGTGAATGCATTTGAACAGAAAGGCGATCAGTTAGTCATTGAATTCAAGCCTCTTCAAAGTACAGGTGAAAAAATTATGCTCGATCACTTTTTGGTACGCAAGGCTGACTAATTTAGTCTGGACAGCTTAAATGAAACTTAAGCAGAATAAATAAAGATGAAGCCCTACTTATGTTAAGTAGGGCTTTTTTTTACACATTGTAAAATTACTTAGTAATTAGCGTACTTTGCTTAGCATTGAATTCAAAGTTCTCGGTCTTAGTAATGGAGTTCTTTACTGAGGGAGTTCCACCAATTAAGGGTGTTTTTGTCGTTCGCTTGTAATTCACCAATTGTACCACGTCACCTTGAAGGCGGCTTTCTGTACAGTTTGCAATCGTTACTAAGTGACCTGATGAATTCGCTGCGCTATCCATTTTGCAATGGTTTATTTTATTTTTTGAAGAGGCTTTGGTTAGAGAAAACTCTTCACTTCCTACGGTAACTTTGACATCACTTCTATTTAATACGACTTGAACACTTGTTGTTGTGTCTTCGACGCCATAGTCTTGTATCGTCAAGCCAGTTTCAATTAAAGGTTTAGCTTGGATCTTATACTTACTATTGGAGCTGTAAGATGAATGAATTACATCTTTGTTTGAGTTATAGATCGTCGCAGGTTTGTCTGACGTGGCTGCGAAGACGTAAGATTTCGTTGCGGGGTCGAGTTTCCCATTGAGCTTTATGTAAGTGATTAACTCGTCTCTATTTGATACATTGAAACGCTTAAATAGAAGTGTGGAGACATGGTCGAGCACATAGACACTGCTTCTTACGTGGTTTTCAACGGCTACAGCTTTCAGACTATCACTAACAACGTCTAACAGGTTGTTGTTCAAAAGGCTGTTTTTAGGAGTGTAATTTGCTCGTAGGTCTTTTGTAACACCCGTCATTACAGACGCCAAACCATACTTAGATACTTCAGCAGGAGTCATATAATGCATTCCTTGAGCCGGAGCAGCTTTCAGTGTAAACCAGTAGAAGCCGCTCGGATCTGGTAATCCCATCTTTTTATAATAATCAATGTAGGGTTTATGCTCACTATGACCAACAGGCAATGAAGCCCCTTGTAAAGACCCTTGTGCCCATGAGTGAACGCCTAATCGAGCACCTGGTTCAATCGTTCTTTTCACACCCGCAGCGAAAAGGTCAGTTCCCCCCGAAGCGACATGTCCAATAGAGCTAATGTACGTGTTTAATTTTTTCGCTCTTACTTTGTACGCTAGTTGAATGTTGGCATCATCATTCATAGAGCCACCCATATCGATGAAGTTCAGCGTTTTTGTATTCGGGTGAGCTTTGATCATATCGTCAAATGCTTTGGGGCTACCACTACATGCAACGCCATTGACACTCGCTATTGTACCCTTAATCTTGAAGGTTAAGGCTGTATCCCCTTGTAAGGGTTGCGAACATTTAGAGATAAATACCACTGGCTTTTGCGTTGGCTTAACTGTTGGTTTTTTCGCGGGAGTCGATGAGCCTCCTCCGCCACATCCAGTTAAAGTGATTAGTAGAGCTGCAGATAAAATGCTTGTTTTCATTGGGGTCCCTAAAAATTTATATTCACAAATTAATTAGTAAGAAGAATAATTTATACAGGACATCAATAC
>NZ_JBFRSN010000733.1:0-688 GCF_041473595.1 Vibrio sp. 10N.222.46.A1 | reverse complement strand
GTTTGTGGATTCTTAGGGTCAAACTCCATTTTTGCACGCATACGACGGATTAACACGTCGATAGTGCGGTCATTCGGCGCGTCTACTCGATGGCTGATCATATTCAAAATACGTTCACGGCTTAATACTTGGTTAGGGTAAGAAGAGAGTGCAACCAATAGTTCATATTCAGCTTTGGTCAATTTCACCGGCTCGCTGTTCTTGCTTAGCGCACGGCGAGGTATATCAAACGTCCATTCACCAAAACGAACCACAGATTCGTCTTCTGTTTGTTCTACCGCAACCGCTGCAGTTTTACGAGCAGCCGAAATACGCCACAAGAGGTTTTTAACTCGAACCAACAACTCGCGAAGTTCGAAGGGTTTAGTAACGTAATCGTCTGCACCCATTTCAAGGCCAACGATCTTGTCAATGCTATCCGTGCGTCCAGTAACTAAAATTATTCCAATGTCTGATTGACTGCGTAATTCGCGAGTTAGCATCAATCCATCTTCGCCTGGCAAGTTGATGTCTAACATAATGAGGTCAACGTTATTTTCTTCTAACATTTTTCTCATTTGAGCCCCGCTTTCAGCTTCGCTCACTGTGTAACCTTCATTCTGGAAATATCCAACCAGTTTACTTCGGGTTACCACATCATCTTCTACGACTAATACGTGATAGCTCATCTACACCACTTTTCTTATTT
>NZ_JBFRSN010000732.1:0-5680 GCF_041473595.1 Vibrio sp. 10N.222.46.A1 | reverse complement strand
AGTGTGTAGCGATAGAAAAACTGCAAGCCATTACGATCGAGTTTAATGGTGCTCCACGAGTGGGTTTGGATAAGAGACGCAAAGAACTGTTTGAGATCGGCCGTGGTTAATGTGTCAGGAACGCGATCGAAATGAGCGGTGATCCGACGAACTGCACGAGAATAGGCATCAATGGTCGCGGGTCGTTTACCTTGCAGCTTTAGGTTGGTAAGGTGTTGTTCATAAAGGGCGTTGTAGCGTTTTAAGTCGGTGGGATTCATAAGTTACTCCTGTCAACGACCATCAGGGTGATGGTGTGACAAGAGTATGGCTTGCACTTGTTTTACTCTGCCGCGCAGCGGCTTCGTTCAACAACCTGTTTAAGACAGATTCTGTAGTTGACCCGATCTACTGGACACCTTCAATTGTAATTGGAGGTGTTTATGCCAGCTTATAAATCAGGTAAAAAACTCAACAATATCCCACGGAATTTAAGGTAATTGCCATCCGATTTTCGCTTCGAGAAGGAGCTACAGTTAAAAGCGTGGCGCTATCATTAGATATCCACCCTTATATGCTTTCTAAATGGCGAAAGGACTATCGAGAAGGGGGTATTATGGAAGATAAACGCAAGAAAAGGACTCAGATCCCGAGCCAGAAAACTGAGTCTAGTCGGATTGCAGAGCTTGAACGTCAGAACGAACAACTTAAGCTCGAGAATGACTTGTTAAAAAAATGGCAACGATTCGTTGCCCAAGAAAATCGACAAAATTCCGATTCATAGCCCATTACAAAACACGTTATTCCATAGTATTGATGTGCCGTTTTCTATCTGTTTCTAAGTCGGGTTACTACGCATGGCTTGGCAGAGAGCCAAGTCGCTATGCTCAAGAAGAGCAGGCTTTGAAGAAGCGAATAATTAAAGTGTTTTCTCAGAGTCAAGAGACCTACGGTAGTCCAAGGGTTCATGCAGAGCTTAGGCGCCAAGGAGTTTTGGTTAGCCGCAAGCGTGTGGCTCGGATCATGAGAGAGCAAGGCCTACGAGCGCGAAGTTATCGGATTTACCTAAAGATGGCCAAGCTACATCGGTTCTATCAATCGATTAAGAATATTGAAAAAGATACACCAAAACCAACGGCAGTTAATCAACAATGGTCTGGAGATCTAACGTATATAAAGCAAGGTAAACGTTGGATGTATCTAGCGGTCGTTATCGATCTTTACTCGCGTAAAATCGTCGGTTGGTCGCTTGGTAGCAAGAAGAGTACACAGCTAACGATGAGTTCGTTGAGAATGGCAATTAGAAATCGAAAGCCACAAGAGCGATTATTGTTTCATACCGACAGAGGCTCTGAATATCGAGCCCATGAAGTTCAAGCTTTACTATCAAAAAATGGAATTGTCCCGAGTATGAATCGTCCAGGTCATTGTACTGATAATGCGGAGGTGGAGTCGTTCTTTCATACGCTCAAAGGCGACATAATTAGGAAATATAGCTACGTGGCATTTTTGAACTCCCTCGAAGTAAATTCTTACTGTTTTGCATAGTAAACTAGTTGCTCTTAGCCTATTGGCTTTACAATGCCAATTAGGAGTGGATATGTTCAAGTGCCCAAACTGCGCAGAGCCCTTGACTGTGAGGGATAAGTTTAAATTCATCCCTGGCAAACTAATAAAATGCAAAAAGTGTTCTCATGAGTTAAAGCTGTTCAAGGTCTATTATTATGCTACCTTTTTTGTTGCAGCTTCGGGTAGTTCCCTTTTCGTCAATCAATTCGGACTTAACGAGTTAAATGCCGCAGGATTAACGTTTGCGTGTTGTTTTTTGTGGTTTATATGTCAACCAATTAGGAAAGCGTAGTTTTAACAAAACGACGTTTAAGACGGATTCCCAACGCTTGGCATTTTCGGATTGCTTTGAATTTAGTGTTTACGGCACGATGGTTTAGGTTTGGTGGTCAACGTTTACCCACTGCTTAACGCGGTGCTAGTTGCCGTACGCCGTATTACGTTGCTCACCACATAAGCGGCCGTCATACATCGCTAGCCAATGAGTGATAGATATATGATTTACAAATGGATTTGTGTTTTAGGATGTATAACTCTCTTGATTTACAGTTGTAGCCGAAAACAAGAAATACAAAATGGCTGCTTTCAATCGTTCTCTATATTGGCAACCGATTATTTTGGAACAAGTGAGCCTCAGGTATGGAAAATTATTGGAAAGAATGCGGGTGACGACTTCTTGCTGGATAATGAAATTTTGGGTTTTGTTGTAGACCGTGATTTTAGCTCTTATATGGAGCCACTTGCTGATAGGGAAGTGCTTAAGTTCACAGGTCGCGTATATAAGTCTTGGCCGAGTTGGCCAGAAAAACACCTTGGTGGCGGCCGCAAGAACATTCAATATGAAGTCCTTATTAACCATGGTAAGTATTTGGTTCTTGATAGAAGGTCTAGAAGTAAACACATACCATCAATTGAAAAGCGCTGTGATTTTTAACGCACAGGCGTATAACAAGCATTTGAGAGTGATTCGCAACGCTTGGCGTTTTCGCTTTGCTCAAAGTATAGCTAAGCGCCGCTCACAACTTAATGCAGCGTATACGCTTCGATGTCAATGGAAGGGAAATCGATGGAAATATCAAAGAAAGTTATTGTAATCATTACCCTTACTATTTTGCCTTTAGTATTTTTAGGTTCAAAAGTACTCACGGACACGAAACAGCGGCTGGTTGATGAAGAACTTAATCTTGTCCGTCCGATATTAGAGGGGATTGCTGAAAATTTAAAAGAGCCATATAGATTTCCTCTGGATTCACGTTCAGAATTACAGGGTTTTGCCTCATTTAATACTGCTTCTCGATTTCCTCATTTATATCATGCTGCCATAGACTATTTCGCTGAAGTTGGAGAGCCGGTATACGCTATTGCTGATGGTGTTGTAAGTTATTCTGGTTACATGAACGGTTATCCTGGCGTTGTGATTATTGATCACCCAAAAGAAAACCTTTATTCATTGTACGGTCATCTGTCATTAAAAAGCTGGTTAGTCTCAAAAGGGGCAATTAAAAAAGGGGATTTGCTTGGTTATATAGCTGACCCTTCAGAGGATTTTGGCATTGGTGTAAATGCCCATATACATTTTTCAATAAGAATGGGGTCACGTATGGAATACCCAGAAACTGGTCCCGATCGTTGGATGGGGGGATACACAACAGAACCTCCAATATTTAAAGGGTACATAGACCCTGAACAATTCATATTACTAACCAAGTCTAAATTATCACGAAACTAATCCAATACGCGTATAACAAATAATGATTGAGCGTTGCCTAGCCAACGTTAAATCCCGAGTGTAAAACAAGTCCGAAGTCACTTTATTAAGTAAATTGCACTAGCAACCAAATAACTACAAAAACAAAAAAGCGAACCAAGTGGTTCGCTTTTGTTTATCTAAAATCTACAAAAATTAGTCTTCGTAGTTATCGATACTTGGGCAAGAACAGATTAGGTTACGGTCACCGTATACGTTGTCTACACGGTTAACAGTTGGCCAGTACTTCGAGTTCTTGGTTGCTTTCGATGGGAAGCAAGCCAGTTCGCGAGAGTAAGGGCGATCCCATTCTGCGCCTGAAAGGTCAACTTGTGTGTGCGGTGCGTTCACTAGAGGGTTGTTATCTAGTGGCCATTCACCCGCTTTCACTGCTGCCATTTCGTGACGGATTGCGATCATCGCTTCACAGAAACGGTCTAACTCTTCTAAATCTTCAGATTCAGTTGGCTCTACCATTAGTGTGCCAGCTACTGGGAAAGACATAGTAGGCGCGTGGAAACCGAAGTCCATTAGACGCTTAGCGATATCTTCTTCGCTGATGCCTGTGTCTTCTTTAAGTGGACGAATATCGATAATACATTCGTGCGCTACGCGGCCGTTAGTGCCACGGTAAAGAACAGGGTAGTGAGGGCGTAGTTTCTCCATCACGTAGTTTGCGTTCAGAATTGCTACTTTCGTTGCGTCTGTTAGGCCAGGTTCGCCCATCATTGCAATGTAAGCCCAAGAGATAGGTAGAATTGAAGCACTACCTAGATCTGCTGCTGATACCGCATAGTCAGAACCTTGTACACCGTTTTCGATGTGACCTGGTAGGAAAGGTGCTAGGTGCGATTTAACGCCGATAGGACCCATACCCGGACCGCCACCACCATGTGGGATACAGAATGTTTTGTGTAGGTTCAAGTGAGATACGTCTGAACCGATGAAGCCAGGTGAAGTTAGACCTACTTGAGCGTTCATGTTCGCGCCGTCTAGGTAAACCTGACCGCCCGCTGCGTGTACTTGTTCACACACTTCTTTCACTTGCTCTTCGTATACGCCGTGCGTAGAAGGGTAAGTGATCATGATGCTTGATAGGTTGTCTTTGTGCTTCTCGATTTTTGCTGCTAGGTCTGTCATGTCGATGTTGCCATCTTCATCACACTTAACAACCACAACCTTCATTGACACCATTGATGCTGTTGCAGGGTTAGTACCGTGCGCAGAGCTTGGAATCAGACAAACGTTACGGTGAGCTTCACCGCGGCTTGCGTGGTAGCGTTGAATCGCGATTAGACCTGCGTATTCGCCAGATGCACCAGAGTTAGGCTGTAGTGAGAAATCGTCGTAACCGGTAATTTCACAAAGCTTCTCTTTAAGATCTTTCGCTAGCGCTGTGTAACCTGCTGCTTGATCAAGAGGTGCGAATGGGTGAATAGAACCAAACTCAGGCCATGTTACTGGGATCATCTCAGCAGCAGCGTTCAGCTTCATCGTACAGCTGCCCAGTGGGATCATGCCGTGCGTTAGTGAGAAGTCTTTGTTCTCAAGCTGTTTTAGGTAACGCATCATTTGCGTTTCGCTGTGGTGCGTATTGAATACTGGGTGAGTTAGGAACTCTGATTCACGACGGCAGTTTTCTGGAATTGCTGCAAACTCGTTTGATGCAATGTCAGAAGATAGTGCTTGAACGTCTTCTTTCACGTCGAAGATTGCAAACAGTGCGTTCACGTCGTCGATTGTTGTTGTTTCATCTAAGCTGATACCGATCTTACCCTTAAGAAGGCGAAGGTTGATGTCTGCGGCTTGCGCTTTTGCGTACAGTGCATCTGTCTTGTCTTCTGTGTTCAGCGTGATGGTATCAAAGAAGCTGTTGTTCGTTAGCTCGTAACCCGCTTTAGTCAGGCCAGCCGCTAGGATAGCTGTCATGTGGTGTGTACGACGAGCAATAGTACGAAGGCCTTCTGCACCGTGGTAAACCGCGTAGAAAGACGCCATGTTTGCTAGAAGTGCTTGAGCTGTACAGATGTTCGATGTCGCTTTCTCGCGGCGGATGTGTTGCTCACGAGTTTGCATTGCCATACGTAGTGCTTGGTTACCGTGAGTATCGATTGAAACACCGATTACACGACCTGGCATTGTACGCTTATGCTTTTCACGAGTACCCATGAATGCAGCGTGTGGACCGCCGTAACCCATAGGAACACCGAAACGTTGCGCGCTGCCGATTACTACGTCTGCGCCCATTTCGCCAGCTGGCTTAAGTAGAGCAGAAGCAAGTAGGTCAGTTGCAACCGTTACAAGAGTCTTGTTTGCTTGAGCTTTCGCAATGATGTCTGTTAGATCACGAACTTCGCCTGTTGTACCAGGGTATTGAACTAACGC
>NZ_JBFRSN010000731.1:0-6180 GCF_041473595.1 Vibrio sp. 10N.222.46.A1 | reverse complement strand
ATCTGCCGTACTTAACCGTTCCGATTGGTGATACGCGTAAAACAGGCTTCTTATATCCAACGGTATCATATGGCTCAAGTGATGGTTTTGAATTTGAGATCCCTGTTTATTGGAACTTGGCACCAGAGTATGACCTCAAAACCACTTTTAAGCACATGAAAGAGCGTGGTACCCAGCTTAACAGTGAATTTAGATATTTAAGCGATTTTGGTTCCGGGATGATTAAGTCTGAATACTTGCCTGATGACAAAAAATACCCAGAGAAAGGCAAACGTTGGGGGGCTCAACTTAATCACTCAGGAATATTCCAAGAATCTTGGTTGTTTGAAATTGATTACTCAAAAGTTGGCGATATCGAGTACTTCACAGATGTCAACGGAAGCGGCATTGGTAACCGTGAAGATGGCCAGCTTCTTCAAGAAGGGCAGGCTACATACCGTTCTCAAAATTGGGATGCGTCTGTACTTGTGCGAGATTTTCAGGTCCTCACAAATACGACAAACAACCTTCCATACCGCCTGCTCCCACAGCTTGAATATAACTATTATGCCCCTGAGGTAATGGAGTATTTAGATTTCGACTTGGTCAGCCATGTGTCTCTGTTTGATACAGATGCAAAAGGGAAACCATCGGCAACTCGTATTCACGTTGAGCCGGGAATTACAATTCCAGTAGGCAACACTTGGGGTACTTGGACCACAGAAGCCCGACTTCTTGGTACTTACTACCAACAAGATCTTGATGGTGTTGATACCACAAGTGACAAATATAAAGATTTAGAAAAGTCAGTAAGTCGAGTTATCCCTGAATTTAGGAGTCATGCTGGTATCGTTTTAGAAAGAGATACCAAGGTTATTGGTAACTACACTCAAACTCTAGAACCCCAAGTTCAATACCTGTATGTACCAAAAGAAGATCAAAACAACATTGGTCTTTACGATACGACACTTCTGCAGACTGATTATTATGGCCTGTTTAGAAGCCGTAAATACAGTGGTGTAGACCGTATCGCTGCAGCTAACCAAGTAAGCTACGGTGCATCATCTCGTTTCTTTGATGATGAGTATAAAGAGCGACTCAATGTGTCTTTTGGACAGATCTTTTATATCGACAAAGATACGAAACAACATCTAACACTTGATACTAAAGATAAGAACTCGAATTACTCATCTTGGGCTGTAGAAGTCGACTTTAATTACGACGACTACCTGTTTTATCATGGTGGGGTTCAGTACGACATCGATACCACAGCAATGCAACTAGCCAACAGCACCATTGAGTACCGTTTTTCTGGTGGTTATATC
Source organism: Vibrio sp. 10N.222.46.A1 (assembly GCF_041473595.1). NCBI lineage: Bacteria > Pseudomonadati > Pseudomonadota > Gammaproteobacteria > Vibrionales > Vibrionaceae > Vibrio > Vibrio sp. 10N.222.46.A1. The sequence continues at coordinate 4,876 of NZ_JBFRSN010000731.1, read as the reverse complement.
CAAACCAACTACCGCTACGTAACCAAAGAGTATATCGAAGACACTGTTGATTTTAATGTTGGATCGATTACTAAAGATGGTATATCTCAAGCAGGATTACTCGGAGCCTACCAGATTTCACGTAAGTGGAGTGCCAGCGCTCAGTACTTCTATGATTTAACAACCGAAGAGAACCTTGAGTGGTTAGCTAAACTCAATTACAAGTCCGATTGTTGGTATATCGGCTTCACCTATAGTAACCAATTGCGTAGATGGGAAGGTGATTACATCAACACATCGAATGCGACACCAGTATACGAGAAAAACTTTGGCTTTAACTTCGGTATTGTTGGCTTTGGTACCAATATAGGCTCTGATTCAAGCGAAGTAAGTGAAACAAGCTCAAATAACGCACTTAGCTACGGTCGCCCATTCTTCTTAAACAACTAACTTTCTTTACTGATAAAACATCGGTAAATATAAAGGATTACACATGACATTGTGGAAACGCACATTAATAGCTATCGCAGCCGCTTGTACTTTATCAACAAGCTATGCCGCACCAGTTGAACTCGATAGCGTAAAAGTAATCGTCAACGAGGGCGTGATCTTACAAAGTGACATTGATACTTCAATGAAAACACTGCGTGCAAACGCGAAGAAAAGCGGGCAAACACTACCATCACAAGACGTGCTCAATGAACAAGTACTCGAAAAGTTGATCATCGATACAATTCAGACCCAAGAAGCGGAACGTATTGGGGTTCGAATTGATGATGCTCGACTGGATCAAGCGATTGAAGGCATTGCCAAAGATAACAACCAAACAGTGCAACAACTTACAGCATCGGTTGCTGAAGAAGGCCTGAGCTACAATGCATTTCGTGAGCAAGTAAGAAAAGAGATTGCGGCAAGTGAAGCGCGCAATGCCTTGGTTCGTCGTCGTATTAATATCCTTCCTGCAGAAGTTGACAACCTAGCGGACATCTTAGCGCAAGAAACCAATGCGACGGTTCAATACAAAATTGGCCACATTCAACTGCGATTCAATGACGACCAAACCAAAGAAGAATTGGAAGCACAAGCGACTGATTTAGTGGAAGAGCTAAACAACGGCAAAGACTTCAGCACCATGGCTTATACTTACTCTAAAGGCCCTAAAGCACTGCAAGGTGGTGATTGGGGTTGGATGCGTAAAGAAGAGATGCCTACGATTTTTGCAGATCAAATAAAAATGCAGAACAAAGGCAGCATCATCGGCCCTTTCCGAAGTGGTGTTGGCTTCCATATTCTAAAAATTGAAGACGTAAAAGGTTTGGAAACCGTTGCAGTTACCGAAGTTAATGCACGTCATATTTTGATTAAGCCAACGGTTATCTTGAGTGATGACGGTGCGAAAGAGCAGCTTGAAGAAATCACTCGTCGTGTAAACGCAGGTGAAGCGAGCTTTGGTGACCTTGCACAGCAATACAGCCAAGACCCAGGTTCAGCAGTACAAGATGGTGAGTTAGGCTACCAAACTCCGGATTTATACGTACCTGAATTCAAGCACCAAGTAGAAACGTTACCTGAAGGTAAAATCAGTGCGCCATTCAAAACCGTGCACGGTTGGCACATTGTTGAAGTACTAGACCGTCGCGAAGTCGACCGTACCGATTCAGCATTGAAAAACAAAGCTTATCAAATTCTATTTAACCGTAAGTTCAACGAAGAAGTTGGTGCTTGGCTGCAAGAAGTAAGAGCTAGCGCCTTTGTTGAAGTGGTCGAGGATGACCAAGATGACAACTAAACGCCTTGTCATTACGGCAGGTGAACCAGCGGGAATTGGGCCAGATTTAACTCTCGCCTTATCCCAAGAAAGCTGGCCACATCAGCTCGTCGTTTGTGCGGACAAAACCCTATTAGCAGAGCGAGCTGAAATGTTAGGGATTGAGGTTGAGCTGTTGGATTACGATTCAACCGCGCCCAAGCAACCTCAACGCTCTGGAACATTGGTTGTGAAACACGTTCCACTAGCTGAAACAGCAGTTGCAGGCCAACTCAACGAGGCTAACGGTCATTACGTATTAAATACTTTAGAAACCGCAGCAATTGGCTGTATGAATGATGAATTTGATGCTATTGTCACCGGCCCTGTTCACAAGGGTGTAATTAACCGAGCTGGCGTTGCTTTTAGTGGCCATACCGAGTTCTTTGCAGAGAAGTCCAATACTCCACTTGTCGTGATGATGTTGGCAACAGAAGGGCTGCGTGTTGCTCTAGTAACAACGCACATCCCGCTAGCTTATGTATCTCAAGCAGTGACCGAAGACAGATTAGAGCAAATCATTGCTATTCTGCATAAAGACTTGGTTGAAAAATTTGCGATTGAGAAACCAGCTATCTACGTGTGTGGTTTGAATCCACATGCTGGTGAAGATGGTTGTTTGGGTCGTGAAGAGATAGAAACTATCACCCCTACGCTAGAAAAAATTCGCCAGAAAGATGGTATTAATTTAGTTGGCCCATTGCCAGCAGACACCATCTTTAATGAAAAATATTTGCAAGATGCAGATGCTGTTTTAGGTATGTATCACGACCAAGTACTCCCAGTATTGAAATACAAAGGGTTTGGTCGCTCAGTGAACATCACGCTTGGCTTACCGTTTATTCGCACATCAGTCGATCACGGTACCGCCTTAGACTTGGCAGGGAAAGGCCAAGCCGATACAGGGAGCTTTAGAACAGCGCTCACGCACGCCATTGAATTAGTAGAGAAAAAGCAATGAGAAATGATGTCCACTTAGGGCACAAAGCGCGTAAACGTTTTGGTCAAAACTTCCTTAACGATCCATACATTATTGATGGCATCGTATCGAGTATTAACCCACTACCAGGCCAGAACTTAGTAGAAATCGGCCCCGGTCTTGGTGCGATTACTGAGCCTGTTGGCAAGCTTGTCGACAAGTTCACAGTAATTGAACTGGATAGAGATCTTGCTGAACGTCTGCGTAATCACCCTGATCTTGCTGAAAAGTTAACGATCTATGAAGGCGATGCAATGAAGTTCGATTTCGAACAACTTGTTAAGCCAAACAACAAGCTACGTATCTTCGGTAACTTGCCATACAACATCTCTACACCATTGATGTTCCACCTTTTTGAGTTCCATAAAGACGTGCAAGACATGCACTTTATGCTTCAAAAAGAAGTCGTTAACCGATTAGCAGCGGGTCCTGGTACTAAAGCTTACGGTCGTCTAACGGTTATGGCTCAATATTACTGTAAAGTCACTCCTGTTTTAGAAGTGCCACCAACAGCATTTGTTCCGCCACCGAAAGTAGACTCTGCAGTCGTTCGCCTTCAGCCTTATGAAGTACTGCCTTACCCGGCAAAAGATCTTAAGTGGTTAGATCGCGTATGTCGCGAAGGCTTTAACCAGCGTCGTAAAACAGTACGTAACTGCTACAAGAGCCTAATCGACAAGGAAGTGCTTGAAGAGCTAGGTGTAAACCCTGGCATGCGCCCTGAGAACCTGACGCTCGAACAGTTTGTCGATATGGCGAACTGGTTGCACGACAGTCACAACGCTGATAAATAATCGAAAAAGGCTCCTACACTTCGGTGAGGAGCCTATTTTTTATGTAATACTTAAAGCATACCAACAACAAAAGGTGCGAATATGGATATATCTACGCCTTGTATCAAATGCCAAGTTCATTCTAAATATATTGAAGAACAATCTGAGCCATCTAAGAATCGCTACGTTTTCGCTTACATCATTACCATCAAAAATCTAAGTAAAACAACAGTACAACTTATGTCTCGTCGCTGGCTGATTACTGATTCCAACGGTAAACAACTCACCATAGAAGGTGATGGCGTGGTTGGACAGCAACCTGTGATTGAAGCCAATGACGAATACACATACACCAGTGGCACCGTCATCGAAACCCCAGTGGGAGTCATGCAGGGACACTATGTAATGACCGATCATAAAGGCATTGATTTCATAACAGAAGTCGACCCATTTAGACTGGCCATCCCCAATATTCTTAACTAGTACACATCTACCACTTACAGGAAAATGCTGTGTCGAATTATATTGTCGGAGACATCCAAGGATGCTTCGACGAACTTCAGTTACTGCTTGAAACCATCAACTTTGATAAACAACAAGATACGTTATGGGTCGCCGGAGACATAGTTGCTCGTGGCCCTAAATCCTTAGAGACGTTACGTTTTGTTCGTAGCCTTGGCAGTTCAGCGAAGGTGGTATTGGGTAACCATGATTTACATCTACTTGCGGTCTCCTTAGGCCTCTTTTCAGCCAAACCAAAAGACAAGACTCAACCAATTCTTGATGCTGAAGACCGTGACCAATTGCTGGAATGGTTAAGACAACAACCCTTGATGCAAGAACACCCTGAGTTTGTCATGACACATGCGGGCATCTCACCTCAATGGGACTTAGAACAAGCACGTACAGAGAATCGAGAGATAACGTCATTACTGAAATCGGACCGTTGGCAGTGGCTTATTGAGAACATGTACAGCAACACGCCAGATCTCTGGAACAACGAGTTGCAAGACATCGAACGTTATCGCTATGCGATCAATAGCCTGACAAGAATGCGCTTCTGTTTTGAAGATGGCCGACTCGACATGGCATGTAAGCTACCACCGAATGAAATTACCGATGAACCACTAGTGCCATGGTTTGACCTTCCGCAACGCATAAAGCTCGATAAAACCGTTGTTTTTGGACACTGGGCTGCGCTTGAAGGCTATAACGGAAAAGATGTAATTGGACTTGATACTGGGTGTGTGTGGGGGGGAGACTTGACGATACTTCGCTGGGAAGACAAACAGTTTTTCACTCAAAAAGCGCTATAGAAACACGAGATACGAGATACGA
>NZ_JBFRSN010000730.1:0-1832 GCF_041473595.1 Vibrio sp. 10N.222.46.A1 | reverse complement strand
CATCAGGGTTAAGCGCGTAACCCAAAGTGACGATGGCACCGTGCTCATCCAATAAACCTTTCTCCGCCGACTCTTTCAACGGTGTTTCTAACACGCGGTCGACCGTTGCAAAAATACGTTTGATGTCTTCTGCTTTGCCCTTGTTCAGGCTTTCCAGTTTCTCCATGTGCTTGTTGGATTCACTGTCATTGCCTTCAAATCTTTGCCAAACCGCAAGATACGCATGCAAGTCGACATCGTCTGGCGCAACCGTCAATGCTTGCTCAAACAACTCAATTGCTCGCTCTGCATTCTTGTTGTAGATCTGAGCGTTCGCTGCCGAGATCAGCAGGTCAGTACGGTAAGGTTCTAACTGGTACGCTTCTAACAATCGGTTGGTCACAATTTCCATGTTGCTTGGCATTTTAGCCGTGAAGCCCGCGTGAGAAATTCTTGCCGGAGACTTAAATGCCTGCAACGCATCAAGAAGTAGTTGGTCGACAACTTGTCGCTTAGTCACCAACTGCGCGTAGTCCGCAGAAGCCTGTACAGCACCATCGTTAGCAGCAAAAGAATAAGGTGTTGCGCCAAAGGCTAGCATGCCACCAAGAGCGAGGGCGATAATGTTCTTTTTCATGGAAAGATCCTGTGTCGTTAAGTGTTCACATCAGATTTGTTCACCAATGTAAGTCCCTAAGATTAAAAAACCGTGAACCACACCAGAATCTCCGAGGTTAATATTCATTTGTTGCATAAGGTGTGGCTGCAGATCACGATTTTATGTGCCAGAGTAAGCTCAAATATCCAGATAGCTTCGAGTTATGAGGAGCTCCTTTAATTACTTTGGAATATTTAACTTCGAATCCCACCTGCCTATTCCATCTAAATTCGTAAGTTTCGAAGCTCAACATCAAACTTAAATGTGCATTTTATGTTCATTATTTCAGCAGCTTAAAATGCTATCTCTCTACAAGTCGACGCTAATTCACGTTTACACAGCCAAGTTCAAAAGGTACAGAGTGTGATATCAAATCAGTCAATTCACAGAAAATTCAAAAATCATTTATTGAACGATCGTTCAAGTGATGCTTTAATGAATCACCAATACAAGGAGTTACCCCATGCTTAAGTTCTATTTTCACCAAACACCCAACCCAATGAAGATCGCTCTGTTTCTAGAAGAGACAGGCCTAGATTTTGAACTTGTTCCTGTCGATACCTTAAAAGGCGAGCAACACACACCGGAATATCGTTTGATCAATCCAAACGGCAAAACGCCCGCGATTGAAGACGAAGGACAACGTGTATTCGACTCTAACGCCATCCTGCTGTACCTATCTGAGAAAACAGGCAAGCTAGCTGGTCAGCCAGAAGACAGAGCAGAACTGCTCTCTTGGATGATGTTTATCGCGAGCGGCCTTGGTCCATACTCTGGCCAATCGGTACACTTCCGTCATGCAGCGCCAGCAGGCCTAGACTACGCTGTGAACCGTTACCTACGTGAAGCACAACGTCATTACGAAGTGTTAGAAAAGCATATGGAAGGTCGTGAATTTATCGTCGGAAATGAGTACACCATTGTCGATGTCGCTGCATGGGGTTGGATTGATAAAGCACCTTTCGTGCTTGGTGAAGAAGGCCTAGAACCTTACCCGAATTTGAAGCGCTGGTTTAACGCAATCAACACTCGCCCAGCGGCACTGCGTGCTCGCGAAATCGGCAAAGACGTTGAATTTAAAACCGAACGTGATGAAGAAGCGAAACGAGCACTGTTTCCTTCGAATTATGCAAAGTAGAAGTAAAGTCTAATGATGAGGCTCGGTAGTGTTCTACTGAGCCTTAGGAGTGGTGGC
>NZ_JBFRSN010000729.1:0-1831 GCF_041473595.1 Vibrio sp. 10N.222.46.A1 | reverse complement strand
ATCGTTCGTTTCTTTGCTCAACGTCCTCAAGTTCAAGAACGTATGACGCAGCAAATCCTTGTAGCATTACAAACGCTGCTAGAAACGGATGATGTTGCTGTAACCATGGATGCGGTTCATTACTGCGTGAAATCTCGTGGTGTAATGGACGCAACCAGCGAAACAACAACAACAGCTCTGGGGGGTATTTTTAGATCAAACCCAGCAACGCGCCATGAGTTCTTACACGGCCTGCGTTAGAACTAAACCTATTCAGATAAAAAAACGGAGCATTATGCTCCGTTTTTATTGGTTGCTTCATAAGCCTACAGATTTACTATTTTCTTAAACTCTTCCTCTGAGTATTTCTTCTCTGTGCTTTTAGTCAAATCTGTAATCATTTTGTATCTAAGCTCAGTTGCCATATCTAAGGTACGCTTAAGCTGTCCGTATGAGTAGTCGGCAGCCATGTTCAGAGCCGCTTGTTTATCTACTTTATACATGTCTGTTAACGTTTTATCTAAGTGTGCGACCTGCTTGTATAATTGAGTTTCTTCTTTGTCCCAAGTTGCTTTTAGTACTGGTAAATACTTATCTGGGTTTGTAGAAGCGAGGGCGGTTAGGCTACGGAACTGCCAATAAGCTGAATCATCACTGTAGTTATCATCGCCTACTTGGTACGCTTTTGGGTAATCTTGTAGGGTTGAGTATAACGGCACTAAAACAGATTCTGGTAACACGCCGAAGCTTTGCCAAATAATACCTTGAAGCTCTTCTGGCATCTCAGGGCGAAGCTGAATAATATGCGACTCTAGTTGACGCTCAACTCTAATTGGTCGTTTCGATTTTCCTTCCAAAACCGTGTCTTTATAAGTCGCGCTAAGTACCTCTGCCACATTTTCAACTGAGATTTTTGTATCAGGTTTCATAAACAAAGGGTATTGCGTCATGCGACTTTGTTGATGCAGCGAAGGTGTCAGTATTTTTTGGCCTAACCATTCACGATCGATATTATACTCATCACCAATAACTCCGAATGCTTTTGCAAAATTGAAAGATTTTTCATCTGCGTTATCAAGCAGTTTGTTTTGTTCTACAAACTCGAATATGTCTTTTGAATGCAGTACCTCTTTGTTTGCCAAGTTCACACCATGTACACGTAAGCCATTTGCAATCATGGCGTAACTGTCATCTGGCACTTTTACAGCAATCCAATGGTGACCTGAACCAATTTCAAATAACCACGCCTCATTGGTGTCTGCAATATAGAGACTGTTTCCTTCACCAGCACCATAGGTTTCGATGTAATGACCGAGTAACTCTACGGCTTGTTTTGCGTTTTCTGCCTGAGGAAGGATTAACGTAGGTATAATGGCTTCGATTACGCCATTGTCGATTAAAGGATCTACCTTGGCGACTTTGTCGTTTATTTCTGCGCTGGTTGTTGCTGAAATGGCAACGTTGTGTTCATTAATCCCACGTTCTTCATAAAACTTTCCGTCGCGATTAACGGTATCCGCATCCCAGTCTGGTATCGCAGAGTAAGCAAAGAAGTGCTTTGGCATCGGAACAATTAACCCGTTACCTAACTGCCAGTCACCTTCTTGGTTATCTTGCGCAGGTCGATACTTTAGGTATTTGTTCCAGTTGTTAACGCTAAAATCTTCATTACGAGCAATCATAATGCTACCGTCGCTCGACGCTTCTTTACCAACAATAAGCCCAGTACAAGCTATCGCATTACTGCTTAGAGCGACAGCTACTGCAGTTGCAAGAAAGGATACAGACCATATTTTCATTTTAATTCTCCGCTTATAAAACAAGATAATTTAAAGTTAACGTTAGTTGTATT
>NZ_JBFRSN010000728.1:0-3272 GCF_041473595.1 Vibrio sp. 10N.222.46.A1 | reverse complement strand
GAACGGCACTTTATCAAAGTGCCGTTCGACATGTTACGTGAAGCAATGCGTGAACTGCTAATGATGTCGGCAACCAAAGATATTTGTGACGCGGTAGATAAGAATGTTGTCGCTGTAGACAAAGATGCGGACCAAGATTTGGAGCTAATGGGTGTGACTAAGGTTGGCCCGGAACTAAGAGTCAATGTTGATATTCATACTAACGACCAAGATGCGATTACGGTTGATGATATTGAACGAACACGCCATCAATTAACGCGACGCTTATCTAAAATGCCTTATGAGCTTCAATTGAACCTCAATATCGCGAGCTAAGAGCATTCTCTCTTAAGTTCAAGACTGAACCTCTTCAGAAGCCGACGCCTTAACCGTCGGCTTTTTGTCTCTAGTTACCCACCAGCAAGCCAGTGAACCAATCGTCACCATACAAACGCCCTGCCAGAAACTCATGCTCAATGACAAACCTAGAATCATAGAAGACAGTAAGGTCGCGAAGATTGGCGTAAAGTAAGACATGGTTGCCAAAAACACCATGTTGCCACCTAGAATCGCCGTGTTCCAAAGCGCGTAACCAGCGCCCATACAAGCCCCAGCAAGCACTAAGTCAATCGCAGCACTTGAAGTCATCACCATGCCGGTTTCATCACTCAATGCGTATTTGATCCACAGAGTGATCGCAGTAGCGATAAAGAAAAGCACAATCGCATTCTGCCCTTTAGCAACGCGTTGGGTGTAATTGCAATATACCGCCCAAATAATCGCGCCGAAGAATGCCATCGAATAGGTTTTAGGGTTGGTCGCAATATTAGCCGCGATTTGCTCGACAGAAAGCCCCTGATCGCCGCTGATACTCCAAGCCACGCCAAAAAACGCTAAGACGATACTTGGATAAACCAACCAGTTAATCTTTTTGTCACTCAGCAGTACCGCAAACAACACCGTTAGTGCAGGCCATAGATAGTTGATAACGGCCATTTCTAAGGCTTGATGTCGGCTATTTGCCATTCCTAAAGCCAGAGCTAGGAAGATCTCGTAGCACACGAATAAGGCACCACCGATCAACAAATACGATTTGGAGAAGCGCGACAGCTTAGGTAACCCCATAACACAGACTAACAACAGTGAGCTCACCGTATAAAGACTGGCGGCACCACCAATTGGGCCCAGTTGTTCTGACACACTACGAGACAATGCAATTAAGCAGCTCCATAGTAAAATGGCAGCAATGCCGTAGCAGCTATGGCGATGAGATTTCAGCACGCCTCTTCCTTCTTTTTATTGTAATTAGGTAATCAAAGCGAGCTTAAGCAAAGGTAGGCTTAAACACCACTATCGATAAGTTGCAGTAAGTAAAAATAAGTAGCCGAGCACATAACTGTACTCGGCTATCCATCATTTACTCAAAAATCTAAAAGCAATTAGCAATTAGCAATTAGCAATTAGCAATTATGCCAACAAAAGTGCTTGCAGGTCAGCCAGAGACTTAACCTGATAATGAGGGTTAATTCCTGCTGGCGTCGCTTTCTCTTGGCTGTTCAACCAACAGGTCTCAATACCAAAATCCAAGCCACCTAAAATATCAGAGTGTGGGTTGTCCCCGACCATCAATACTCTTTGCTTTGATGGCAATCCAATCAGCTTGTGCGCATGCTCAAAAATTTCCGCGTCTGGTTTAGCGACACCGACTTCCTCAGAAATGATCACATGGTCAAAGTAGTCTGTCATTCCTGTTCGTTCCAAACGGATTGACTGCAGCTCTGTGAAACCATTGGTGATGATGCCCATGTTCACTTTGCCTTGTAACGACTCCATCAACTCTTTTGCACCAGGAAGCAGAGAACAGATGTCTGCCATTGCGGCTAAAAACGCACTGTTTAGTGCTGCCGTGGTTGTCTCTAACTTTGTTGCCCAGCTTTCAAAACGCGCGTGCTTCAGTTGTGCAGCCGTAATACGGCCATCTTGGTAATCGACCCATAACGGCAAATTAACCTCTTGATACACTGAATAATCCTGTTCGCTAAAGTCCACGCCAAAACGGGAGAACATCAGCTTCATTCCTTGAAAAGCATCAAAGTGGAACAAGGTTTCATCTGCATCAAAGAATATCCAATCGTACTTCATTTTATGTCCTATTATTCGCGCGGTTGAGCAGTGCTTGTATTTATTTTCTCGTTGCCTCAAAGGCCAGATGTGCATTCTACTATCAATTTTGTGAGCCTGAATATAGTTCTAAGAATTTATAGAAAACAAGCAACAAGTCATGATGTATCGCAAATTTTGCCACATATTAAACCAATACCATACAAGAAATACACTTAAGTACCGGGAGGTACCATGAAGCACTTCTTACCGTCATCCGTCATGCTCACCCCATTCCTTGTTAAGTATTATGATGAACAACCAGAAGACACCTCTGACGCCTTAGATACCGATGAGTCTCAGCAACCTCAAATTGAAGCTAACGATGACTCACGCAAACCATCGACACAAACTGAACTTGAACCGACGTTGAGTGAATAGCCTTTACTTTCATGGTCATGGAACGTAATTCTGTTATTAAATCAATCAATAGTTCGCTTTCCATTACTGACAATAAACACATAAGAAAACCATAAAAACGATTGCTATATGAGCCCTATCACAACACATAATCACAAAGTGGTAGACCAGCACTCACTGTGTAACCCTTACCAAGCTATTCACTCACGAGCATCTATATATTCAGTCTCAAATATGTATACTGCCGAGCTTATTAAGTAGAAACTCGCAGTAAATATGCGACAACAGCTGAGAGGTATTTTTATGGATTGCCCCGCTTGCGAAGAACACATTGGATGGGAATGGGTAGAAGAGGAAGCAATCGAACCCAATGAAGAATTCGATTGCCCAGAGTGCAAAGAAACGCTGATGTACACCATCGATGAAGGTACCTATTACGGCGCACAACATAAAACCGTCGAAGTTGTTGATGATTAGAGTTTTTTATTACCGATTAATGCTATCGATCTTTGCGAGATTGCCGGAGTAACCAGACACTCCTTTACTAGAACGAGTGTTCATCTTAAAATATTGAACATATGTTCAGATTAATGAAGTAGATGTTATGGCCAAGACAGCGAAGTTCGATAGACAAGACGTTGTAGATAAAGCGACTAACCTGTATTGGGAAAAGGGCTTTCACGCAACTTCTATGCGCAATCTACAGGACGTGATTGATATGCGTCCCGGCAGTATTTATGCGGCTTTTGGCAGCAAAGAAGGCTTGTTTAAAG
>NZ_JBFRSN010000727.1:0-4644 GCF_041473595.1 Vibrio sp. 10N.222.46.A1 | reverse complement strand
GTTGTTAAGCGCGATACACAACGACGATCATTCACTTCAAGACTTTCTGGATGTGTTTAATCAACGCCACTTTGAAATCACCTATCGAACTAATGTGCAACGTTGGTTACTCGTTGAAAACGAGCAGAACTCCAAAAAAGCGGCGTTATTGAATCATTTTTCAGCACTTGGGAAAGAACACAAAGAATACCTGCAATACTCACTATTACTTAGCCAACAAAGCCGTAGCCTTACAACGCTAAAAAAGATACTCAATGATTTTTTTCCTTACTCAATCGATGTCGAATGTAAGGCATTTGAACGTCGCCTATTGCCTACAGATTCATTGACACGACTAGGTAAAAATCGGGATTTCAATAGCCGTTTAGGACAAGGTTTCTTAGTAGGAAGAACCTGCCTCGTTAATTTCAACAACTTGAGTATTTTTGTTACTCCAAAAAGCAGAAGTGAATTCCTAGAAATTCAGCAAGATGACCAATTAGCGAAATCCATGTGGTCTTTGACTCAGCATTACTTAAAAGACAACACGCCTGTTGCCATTTATCTGAACGTTAAGCGTTCATATTTAACCAAACCCCGTTTATCAAGCAACGTTTCTATTGCAGCTCGCCTAGGAGAGATTGATTATCTTGCCCCTCAGCACAGTCCTGATAAAAGTGTAAACATTTTGCTTTTATAGTTCGCAATATGGTTCGTGTAGATTATAGAAATATAAGGAATAAACAATGACACAAGTAACGCTCACTAACTTAGTCGGCAAGCTAGCACCTGCCCTAAAGCAGGCGCTCGAAGCATCTGCTGGTTCAGCAATGAACCAAGGTGTTGGAGCTATAGAGGTTGAACACTGGATTCTTCAACTTATCTCCCAGAAAGACCCAATGCTCATGACATTGTGTGAATCTCAGAAACTTTCAATAGATGCCTTAGTCAGTGAATTGACAAAGAAAATCTCTATGCTCCCAAAAGGTAATGAAGGTCAACCGACGTTAAGCCACGGCTTAACGGAATTAATCAAAGACGCTTGGATGATTGCATCAGTAAACTACGGGCATGGAGAGATCGTCAGCCTACACCTTATTCAAGCTCTAATGCAGCAAAATGTATTAGGTGTGACGACCTTACAACTTGAATCATTAAGCAATGTTTCACTTGAGTCTCTGCAAGGTCTTATCAAGAAAACTCCTATTGCACGTAACTCTTCAGCACCTTCAGCTAATGGCGCTGTCGATAGTACCCCCGCGGGTAACGACGCTCTAAGCAAATACACGGTAAACCTTACTCAGCAGGCTATTGATGGCAACATCGACCCAATTTCAGGCCGTAATGCAGAAGTAAGAAAAGCGATTGACATCTTGTGTCGTAAGCGCCAAAACAACCCGATTATGGTCGGTGAACCAGGCGTAGGTAAAACCGCTGTTGTTGAAGGATTAGCGTTAAGAATTGCAGCTGATGAAGTCCCTAGTGCTCTACAAGGCGTACAGATCCACTCTTTAGACCTTGGCTTGCTGCAAGCCGGCGCGAGCGTTAAAGGTGAGTTTGAAAACCGCTTAAAAGACGTCATCAATGAAGTAAAAAGCTCAGAAGTACCCATCATTGTATTTATCGATGAAGCTCACACCCTTATTGGTGCAGGCGGCGCTGCTGGACAAAACGACGCGGCAAACCTTCTAAAACCAGCCTTGGCGCGTGGTGAGTTCAAAACCATCGCTGCGACAACATGGGCGGAATACAAAAAGTACTTCGAAAAAGATCCGGCTCTGACACGCCGATTCCAAGTTGTAACCATTGAAGAGCCTAACGCAGAAGATGCGATGCAAATGCTTCGTGGTGTGGCTGCTTCATTGCAAGCTCACCATGGCGCTTTTATTGCTGAATCCGCGATTGAAGCAGCGGTCAACTTATCGATCCGTTACCTTCCAAGTCGCCAACTGCCAGACAAAGCCATTAGCCTACTTGATACTGCCAGTGCACGAATCGCACTGACACAAGGCGCGAAGCCAGAAGTATTGGAAACACTAGAGCAGACGATTCGTTATCAAGAAAACGAAAAATCAGCATTAGAAAAAGAAGAGGCACTGTTCTCCAACAGCGCTGAGTTGATTAAAGAGCTCACACTATCGATAGAAGAGAACCAACAAACGTTGGCTGCGTATTACACGCGTTGGGAAAAAGAGATTGAATTAGTAGACCAAATTAAAGTGATTCAGCAAGAGATAACTGAAGCACAAGAGCTAAATGCGGTTGACTCCAACAAGCAGCAACAACTCGACGGCCTGCGTATCGAGTTAGCAAACGTACAAGGTGAGGAGCCCCTCGTCTATGCCATGGTCGACGATAACACTATTGCTCAGGTGATTGCGAATTGGACTGGTATCCCGGTTGGCAACATGATGAGCGATGAAATCGCTAAGCTGCTGACCTTGGAAGATGAACTTAATACTCGAGTAATAGGACAAGATGTCGCAAAGAACGAACTAGCAAAAGCAATTCGTATTTCCCGAGCGGGTTTAACGGATAATCGAAAACCGATTGGTGTGTTCCTAATGTGTGGTCCAAGTGGTGTCGGTAAAACTGAAACTGCCATGGCACTTGCGGAGCAACTTTACGGAGGAAGCAACGATCTTACCGTTATTAACATGACCGAGTTTAAAGAGGAGCATAAAATTTCCATGCTACTCGGCTCACCAGCAGGTTACGTGGGCTTTGGCGAAGGCGGTGTATTGACGGAAGCGATTCGACGCAACCCTTATTCTGTATTGCTATTGGATGAGATGGAGAAGGCTCACCCTGGTGTACATGATCTGTTTTATCAAATCTTCGATAAAGGTCATATCAAAGACAGCGAAGGTCGAACCGTCGATTTCAAGAACACCATCATTATTATGACATCGAACGCTGCCGACCAAGCTATCTGTGATGTGTGTGCTCAGACTACCGATCGCATCGATAATGACAAGCTACTCGAATCAATACGTCCGGATCTGCAACAATACTTTAAACCTGCATTTTTAGGCCGAACTACCATTGTTCCCTACTACCCACTTAACGATGAAGAATTAGCGAAAATCACAGAAATATCGCTAAATCGAATCAAGAAAAAACTTGCAGAGCAATATAAGGCTTCATTCACTTGGGACGCGAATTTCATTCAGTTCGTGGTCGACCGTAATACCGATCCAACCACTGGCGGTCGCGCTGTAGAACAAATTATTAACCGTTCACTAATGCCAAGATTAGCCGAAGAATGTATCGGACGATTAAGCCGCAGCGAACCCATTACTCAAGTAACCGTTAGTGCAACGAACAACAGTGCTGACTTCGATTTATCTATTAAGTAGGCCTTAACCAATGAACAGCAAGACCAGCCAAACCTCCACCAATCCGACATCATTTAGCCTGTCACTTAGGGTCAAATTGATGTTTGCCATCATGGCGGTTTTGCTGTTTTCCATCACGTTAAATGCAACACTGAACTATTTCAATTTCGAGAAAAGGCTAACGGAAACCTCCGATTCTACCTATCGAATCGTTTTAGAAGAAACACATAATGATATCAATCAAGCAATCAGTTTAGGTCTGCCTCTTTCAGCTATATCGAACATACAAGGTATCCTAGATCGTAGGCTAAAGTTTGTTGATGGCATTACTGCATTAATGGTGGTGTCTACCTCTGGTGAACAACTATTTGGCACAGGTGTACACAACCAAGCAAACGATCGTCAGCTATCACTTGATATAACCAATTCTTTCGGTTTAGTTGAAGGCCAAATAAAGCTCTACTACTCTACGTCACTATTAGACCAACAAAAAGCGTCCTTGCTAAAGGATCAATTCTTGTATTCAGTCATATGGATAGTGCTGTCTTGCGCATTTGCCTTTATAGCATTGAAATATCTGTTAGAAGGGATTGTAGACCGTGTTAAAGGTGCAACTGCGATAATCGAAACTTCTGATGGAGCTAGCGATTTACTTCCTACCTTAGCTCAAGCACATAAGGCACTGCAATCTCCCTATTCAATGTCCAAGTTCGAGAAATTGAAAACAAAACACTTTCCCGTGTTTATCATTTCTCTTGCTATCCTGTTAACGATTATTGCTAATTTAGGTGTTTCTTATCAATCTCTGGACAAGTTTTCGCAGATTTATGAAGTTAAACTCGAGCAGAAATCAACCCTGATTGGTGACTCACTAAATCAGATGATTAAAGGGTTACTCAATAAAGGCGTTCCTGACAACAGACTGCATGGCTTAGAAGACGAGTTTGCTTTCTTCGTTGATAACCACAGTGAGATTCTATCTATTACTTTTAACGGGGAGTCTGGTAGCTCTTATCACTATCCAGAGGAAAATGTTAAACACGCGTCTATACGCGTATCAACGTTTAATAGCGACAACCTCGATAATAGCAACGACCACAACAATATAGACAACCACAATAACAGTAATAGCCAAAGTCACACAATGCAGCTGAAGGTGACTACCGACAACAACTTGATCATGAATATGCTGAAAGAAAGCGTCATGGATATGATCACCGTTTTGGTCGCATCTTGCCTTGTCGTCGCCGAAATAATTCTATTCATGTGTAACTTCATGATTATTTCACCTTGGAACCAATTAAAGAAAGTATTCATGCTTGTGAAC
>NZ_JBFRSN010000726.1:0-2183 GCF_041473595.1 Vibrio sp. 10N.222.46.A1 | reverse complement strand
GCGTGCACTCATCGGCGCAGCAGGTGGCGCCGCAGTTGGCGGTGGTATCGGTTACTACTTTGACCAGCAAGAAGCTGCACTTCGTGAAGAACTCATGAACTCAGGCGTTCAAGTAGAGCGTGTTGGTGAGAACCAACTTCTACTTCGCCTAGAGAACGGCATTGGTTTCGATTCTGGTTCTTACGCTTTAGAATCAAGCATCCACAAAACACTTCGCGGCGTTGCGCGCATCTTAGTTGAATACCCAGACACTAGCCTAGTGATCGAAGGTCACACTGACAGCACGGGCAGCGAGTCTTCTAACCAAGTTCTTTCTGAGCGTCGTGCTGAATCGGTTCGTGCATTCTTGATCTCTCAAGACGTTGCTGCAGGCCGTGCCATTGCTCGTGGTAACGGTGAACGTTACCCTCTATGTGACAACAACACCTCTCAAGGTCGCGCTTGTAACCGTCGCGTAGAAATTCAAATCTTGCCGCTTAAGTAGCACGATTAAAGCCCAGTTCGTCTTTATCTATTGAATTAACCTCTATATAGTTGCTTATCGTCGTGTTGCTTGTTCAAAGTCACACGACTAACTAACAACCGTAAATCGTATTCATACTGATATACCAACTCTGGGCTTTTTTACGAGACTTATCTATTGTTTATCCTATCCAACTTTCTGCCATCATCAATTCTCAGAACTCTATTTTTTGCCCTCATCTTTTCTACAATACAGTTCTCTACTGCACACGTCGTTCATGCAGAAAGCAACGTTGCATTCTCGATAGAATCTCAACCTCAAGGTCCAGTTTCTCAATACCAACTAGCTCAAGCTTATGAATCAGGTAATGATGTCCCTTTGAGCACCAACGATGCATTTTATTGGTACTCGCAATCCGCAGAAAACGGCAATGCAGATGCGCAATTTAGGCTGGGTGAATGGTACTTGGCAGGATCAGGTGTAGAGCAAAGCAACAAGCTAGCTTTAGAATGGTTTATTAAATCAGCCTTACAAGGTAACCAACGCGCGCCTATCGAAGTCGCAAAGCTCTACGAATCCTCACTTGAGGAAGAACTCCTAAAACCATTAGATGAAGCACAGCTATGGTATGAAGCGGCCTTAAAAAACAATCCAACAGCCGAAGATGGCTATAACCGTATTCTGGAAGCGCAATTCAACCAGCAACGTGCCAAGCAGATCTCTTCGATTGAGAAGCTCAATGACAACGTCATTGCTGAAAGCAGCACGAATCAGAGGCTATCTAATCCAGAGCGAGCAAGTAGATCCCCTTCTTATCTGCCCTCTAGAGAGCAGGTAACACGTTCTAACCTAACGTATTCAGACTATCTAATTGGCACAGCCTTAGCCGTGTTGATTTCAATTGTCAGCATTATCATGACTCTGGTGATATCAAAAAGAAGACACGCTCTAAAATCGGGTGAATTGGGGCAACAAAAGCAGACACTTGAAGCACAGCTTAGCTCGAAGGACTTCACTATTAAGCAGCAGAAACGTCAGCTGCACACGATATTCCATGAGTTAAAAAAACAGAAAAATGACAACAGCCTGAACAATTTACAAGTAGCCTGCGCTCTATTTGGGTATACACCTAGCTCAATTCCGAATCAAAAAAGCATTAAAATTCGATATAAACAGCTATCCAAAATCTACCACCCAGATGGTTACGGGTGTGACGAAGAGATGAAACGTTTGAACAATTCGCTAAAAACCATCCTTAAGAGTGTTACAAAAACGTAAACAACCAAGCAAACTCGATTTCCAAAGTCGCAAAGATATCGATTTTATTAGTACTGCAATCGATCCCCCTCTCAAAAACAGGTAACAAACTATTAACTAATGAGTCTTACTTGTGTCATAATTTGCGCCGAAAATACACCTGACTTAAACAGGTGAGGAGAGAATATGTTCACAATAGAAGGCGTTTGTGATTGGTGCAAAAAGCCAAGCCTAGTTAAAAAGCACGACTACCTAGATGGTAAGTGTCATCATGCATGTCAAGAGTGCAATGATATGGCCACCATTGATGTTCGCCAGTTCAATATTGGTGAAATGGAAATGAGAGCAAAACTCTCCCAAGCGACATTGAGATAAGCAACACCGTTGAAATATAAGAAAGCGCCTAAGGCGCTTTTTTTGTATCTGAGATTTATCTTCTTATCTTCTTATCTTCTTATCTTCT
>NZ_JBFRSN010000725.1:0-2679 GCF_041473595.1 Vibrio sp. 10N.222.46.A1 | reverse complement strand
GGGTATTTTGCCAAAAGGTCGAGCTCAAGACTTGAAAGATGCGATGGAATTTATCTCTTTAGTTCGTATTCGCCACCAAGCACACGATGTCGACAACAACATCGAACCGGATAACAACATCGAACCAGAGAACCTTTCTGACTTCGAGCGACGTAATCTAAAGGATGCATTCCAAATATTAAGCAATGCACAGAACTTTCTTAAGTTCCGTTATCAAGCCAGCAATAAGTTTAAGTAGGCGCTATGAACAAACTATTCAGATCCCCAGCGGTTGATTGGCCATTTAAGTTTGCTCAGAAGCTCGAACGAGCGAGAGATGAACGCTTGAAGCAATTTTATAGCCAGCCTCTTCCTGCACCTGATACGCCATTATCAGAAGTGACTTTCTTAGCTGTCGACTTTGAGACAACGGGTTTAAACCCAAACAAAGATGGCATCATTACCATTGGTCTAGTTCCGTTTACGCTAAATCGAATCTACCTAAGACAAGCCAAGCACTGGACCCTGAGACCAAAGCAGAAATTGGAAGAAGACTCGGTTGTTATCCATGGCATCACTCACAACGACATCATTGATGCGCCAGACTTAAGTGAAGTATTAGATGAGATCTTAGAATCAATGGGCGGCCATATCCCAGTCGTTCATTATCGCCGCATCGAGCGTGATTTCTTGGATAACGCGTTGAAGGTCAGATTAGGTGAAGGAATTGAGTTTCCAGTCCTCGACACGCTCGAGATTGAATCTCAAATCCAAAACAAACTGGCCGGCGGTCTATGGAATAAGCTAAAAGGTAAGAAGCCTGCGTCAGTAAGGCTTGGTCAGAGCCGTCGTAGATACCACTTGCCTGACTATACTCCGCATCATGCGTTAACTGATGCGATTGCGACAGCGGAGCTTCTACAAGCACAGATTGCGCACCATTTTAGCCCTGATATGCCTGTTAAAGATTTCTGGTTATAGCTAGATAAACTAGTCGCTGTTAGTTACTGACTAATAAGTGCTCACCTCAGAACCAAAAACGCTCACATCTTCTAGATAGTGAGCGTTTTGTTTTGCGCATGATTGTCTTTTAAGCATGAATAGAAAGTCTACTCGGCTGTCGGGCCAACCAATCTCATTTCCCAATCTTCAACTTCGCCAGTTTGAAGTCGACGTTCTACGAGCGTGCCCCAAGATTCCACTAGAGGCAGCTCCGCCAATTCTCTAAGCTCTTGTTTATCCAAACAACCCGTGAACACCGCACCCATAACCCGGCTTAACGGCCATTCTGGGTAAGGTCTTTCACACAGGATAATCTCGTCGCCGGAGCCGATATCACCCTCTTCCAAAACACGGAAGTACCAGCCAGTTCGAAGGGTGTCTTGTAGCCTTTTCGCCATATCATTTTGATCGAATCGTACATTGAGCTTCCAACAAGGCATACGACCTTGTGAAACTTCCAGCAAGGTTGAACCAATTCGAATCTTATCTTTTAAACAAATGGAAGCTTCAGTCACCCCACTTGAACTTATGTTCTCGCCAAATGCGCCTGCAGATTGGAAGATGTCTTTGTCGCCCAGTTCTTGCTGCCAAACCGGATAGTGCTCACTTGGATAAATATGAAGGGCTTTCTGAATACCGCCATGAAAGCGAGGGTCGCCTTGCTCATCGTTAATAAATCCAAGCTCAGTGGCGTATTGGCGCTCAGATAAAACCTGCTTATTGATTGCACTCTGTGTACCGTGAGCAAAAGCAACGATCTTACCGCCCAAAACACTGTTTACTGTACCTAACTTCTTCATACCCTTCCTTTTCAGCAAGTAAAAAAAGAGGAGCTTTCGCTCCTCTTATTATGAATAACGCCCTATTTAAGCGTATTTCTCTTCAAAGTCTTTCATGAAGTTGACTAATACTTGCACACCTTCCAAAGACATTGCGTTGTATAGTGATGCTCGCATCCCACCTACCGCTCTGTGACCTTTTAGTGATTTCAGACCAGCAGCATCAGCCAACTCTAAAAACTTAGCATCTAGCTCTGGTTTCGCTAATTGGAATGGCACGTTCATTCTTGAACGGTTTACTGTATGAACATCGTTTCTGTAGAAAGCTGAGCTATCAATCGCATTATAAAGCAGCGCAGCTTTCTCTCTGTTCACTAATTCCATCGCTTCAACACCACCTTGAGCTTTCAACCACTTGAATACAAGGCCTGATAGGTACCAAGCGTACGTTGGCGGTGTGTTGAACATTGAGTCTTTTTCAGCAAGTACTTTGTAGTTAAGAATGCTCGGCAATACGTCGTTTGCTAGCTCTAGCAGATCATCACGCACGATAGCAATGCAAATACCAGCGGGGCCTATATTCTTTTGAGCGCCAGCGTAGATAACACCGTACTGAGACACATCGATCTTACGAGACAGAATGTTAGATGACATATCCGCTACGATTGGCTTATCCGTTTGAGGAAGCTCACTGATTTCAATACCATCGATGGTCTCATTTGGACAGAAATGTACATACGCCGCTTCCGGGTCGATTTTCCAATCTTTAGCTGGAACAACCGCTGCTTTGCCATCAATTGACGTCTTGGCGTTGAATACATCGATTTCGCAATATTTGCTCGCTTCAGTCACTGCACTTTCTGCCCAGTAACCCGCATCAATGTAAGTCGCTTTCGTCGCGTCACCTAAAAGGTTTAGA
>NZ_JBFRSN010000724.1:0-9184 GCF_041473595.1 Vibrio sp. 10N.222.46.A1 | reverse complement strand
TTTGTTATGTGTCTTATCTGAACTGTCTTGTTTTAAAGCTCAATGAGACCAACTCAAATTACGCCTTCTTGAAGATAGAACTCAGCGACAAAACGTTTTGGATACGAGTATGGATTGCAGCTTGTTCTTCTTCCGTACGCTGCTCACCTTTAGTGTTTCCCCATACTGGTCCTGGCCATGCGATGTCATTTTTGAAACGCGCAATATGGTGAATGTGCAGTTGTGGCACCATGTTACCTAGCGCGCCTAGGTTTAATTTGTCTGGTTGGAATGTCGCTTCTAATGCTTGGCTTACCGCTTGAGACTCAAGCAAGAACTGCTGTTGTTCTTTCATTGGTAGATGGTGCAACTCTTTTAGGTTGGCGCGTTTGGGTACCAAGATAACCCAAGGCACTGCACTGTCTTTGCTTAGCAGCGCCAAGCTTAGTGGAAATTCGCCAATAAGCGTGGTGTCTTTTGCTAACTGTGGGTGAAGTTCAAAGCTCATTATTATTATCCATTTCGATTTCTTGAATTCAGTATACGTTAGATAAAACAAAAGGTTGATGCTCTCACATCAACCTTTGTATTTATTCATTGTAACCCGAAGGGGATTACATACGCTCTAGAGTTTCGATACCTAGAAGCGACAGACCTTGCTTGATAGTCTTAGCTGTCAGTGCAGCAAGCTTCAGGCGGCTCTGTTTAACGGTTTCATCTTCAGCCACAAGGATAGGGCATGCTTCGTAGAAGCTAGAGAATTGACCAGCAAGTTCGAACAGGTAGCTACACATGATGTGTGGTTGACCTTCACGAGCAACAGACTGTACCGCTTCTTCAAATTGTAGAAGTTTCGCGATAAGGGCTTTCTCTTTCTCTTCAGTGATTTTGATTTCACCTTCTAGAGAGTCCATAGAAATGCCTGCTTTAGCAAAGATTGAAGCGACACGAGTGTATGCGTACTGCATGTACGGTGCTGTGTTGCCTTCAAATGCCAGCATGTTTTCCCAGTCGAACACGTAATCAGTGGTACGGTGCTTAGAAAGGTCTGCGTATTTAACTGCTGCCATTGCTACTGTGTTCGCAATGGTTTTCTTCTCGTCTTCTGCTAGCTCAGGGTTTTTAGATTCAATCAGCTGAGTTGCACGTACTTCTGCTTCGTCCAGAAGGTCAGCAAGACGCACTGTACCGCCAGCACGAGTTTTAAATGGCTTACCATCTTTACCTAGCATCATGCCGAACGCGTGGTGCTCAAGAGATACAGACTCAGGAACATAACCCGCTTTACGAACGATAGTCCAAGCTTGCATTAGGTGTTGGTGCTGACGAGAGTCGATGAAGTAAAGTACGCGATCTGCGCCCAGTTCTTCAAAACGATATTTAGCACAGGCAATATCGGTGGTGGTGTATAGGAAGCCACCGTCACGTTTTTGCACGATAACGCCCATAGGGTCGCCATCTTTGTTTTTGTATTCGTCTAGGAATACAACTTGTGCGCCGTCAGACTCTTTTGCTAGACCTTGTGTTTGTAGGTCAGAAACGATGTTTGAAAGCATATGGTTGTACATACTTTCACCCATCACATCATCACGTGTTAGTGATACGTTCAGGCGATCGTAGTTACGTTGGTTTTGAACCATGGTTACGTCAACAAGCTTTTTCCACATTTCAGCACAGTATGCGTCGCCACCTTGCAGTTTCACTACGTAGCCACGAGCTTTCACAGCGAATTCTTCGTCTTCGTCGTAAAGCTTTTTAGATTCACGGTAGAACTGCTCAAGATCTGACAGTTCCATTGAAACTTCACCAGTTTCAGCTTGGATGCGCTCAAGGTTTGCGATAAGCATACCGAATTGAGTACCCCAGTCACCAATGTGGTTAGCACGGATAACTTTGTGACCTAAGAACTCAAGTGTACGAACAACAGCATCACCGATGATCGTTGAACGTAAGTGGCCTACGTGCATTTCTTTTGCAACGTTTGGAGCTGAGTAGTCAGCAACAATCGTTTGTGCTTCTGCGGCTGAAACACCAAGGCGAGAGTCAGCAAGCGCTGCGTCTGCTTGTTGTGCCAGGAACGTTTCATCTAGGAAGATGTTTAGGAAACCTGGACCTGCGATTTCAACTTTAGAAGCGATACCGTCTAGGTTTAGAACGTCCAATACTTTTTGAGCAAATTCTCGAGGGTTAGTGCCTAGTCGTTTAGCAACACCCATAATGCCGTTTGCTTGGTAGTCACCAAATTGTGGTTTTGCAGATTGACGGACAGCCGCAGGAGAGCCTGCAGGTGCGCCAGCGGCTTCTAGAGCCTGAGATACTTTGTCATTAATCAGTGCTTGGATATTCACACGCGTTTCCTTCAATTCAAGGATGAATAAGAGTAGCCGTTATTTCGTGGGCATTAAATTTGGCTAATTATGCTTCTAGTTAACGATTTAATGCTGAAATGAACAACAGACTCTGTTTAAGTTCACAAAAATGGCGTTAATCATACCAATTTTGTGGGCTTTCTTATAGGTCGAATTGATAGAAAATTAACATTTCCTGAGGGGTTTTTGACAATCAACTTTGACCAAGCCAAGTTTGTCTATTTAGGAAAGTAAGACACGGTACTTTTTGAGTGTTTTTTGTCAAAGCAGCGCTTGTTGCTGGAAGTAAAACTGATACCATGCTGCCATTATTTGGAGAACATAGACAATGACGATGAGCCTGAAGCAAGCAGAACTAGAACCACAACAAATGATTGCACGCCTTGATACGTTTATGACGAAAATTGAGAACCTCGGAAATGTGCTGGGTTTGGATTTAAGCTTTGCTCAAGCGGATCATATTGCATTAAGAATCAATGAAACTGAGCTTGCGAAATCAGCACATCAAGCATGGTCTGAATACGGCTCTACGATTTCAGAAGCGATGATCAATGGTCGTCCCATTGTGGTGTTGGCTTTCGATAAACCATTGCAAAGCCTTGGTTGGAAGATTGAATGTTTAGAGCTTCCATACCCAGCTGAAGGCAAGATTTACCCGAGCCAAGATTGGGAGCATGTAGAGTTTGTGATTCCTTCTCACGCACAAACGGCCGATGAGTATCTAGCAGACCTTAAAGAGACTTACCCGCAGTTCGCTGCTAAGTTTGAAAATTTGGCAGATCAAGGCATTAAGATAAAACTCTCTAGCCCGAAAGGTGAGGGGGAACGTTTGAATAATCCAACGGTTGCATTCAAGCATCAAGGGATTTGCATTAAGCTGCATCCACACTCTTTGAAGAAGATTGTTGAGTCAGAACAGGCCTAATTTGATTGGATAGTTGCTGGGAATAGATTCCTGAACTCACCAAGGCTCGTCGGAATTACGGGGTGTTTGATGGTGTTTGCCAGGTCTATCTTTAGATGCTGACAGTCTGAGCGTTCGAGGGCGTATGTCAGAGTCTACGGTTAGAAGGTTCTTACCGAATTCGTCATTCCCGATAGCGACGAAGGAGCGTAGTCGGGAATCTCATAAAGCTAGTCAGATCATCAGATACAAAAAACGCGCAATGGATTAACCCTATTGCGCGTTTTTTATTGGGTTCTAACTGGAAGTCTTACCTGAAATCGAACCTCCGATCTACAGAATCACGGTCTTGTTGCCGTAAACAAACACGTGATCATTGATCACTTTGTTTAAAGCCTTACTCAACACGTTCTTCTCTACGTCACGACCCGCTTGTGCCATGTCTTTCGCGCTGAAATTGTGATCCACTGGGATAACATCTTGCTTGATGATTGGACCTTCATCGAGATCGTTTGTCACAAAGTGTGCCGTTGCACCAATGATCTTCACACCGCGCTCGTAAGCTTGCTGGTATGGCTTAGCACCAATGAATGCAGGCAAGAAACTGTGGTGAATGTTGATGATTTTGTGGTTGTACTTCTCAACAAACCCCGGCGTCAGCACTCGCATGTATTTAGCAAGCACTAGATAGTCCGCCTCATACTGGTCAATGACTTCCAACATCTTCTTCTCATGCTCTTCACGGTTTAATCCTTCGTGAGAAACATGGTGGTAAGGGATATCAAAACGCTCGGTTAGGCTTTGCAGTGTATCGTAGTTACCAACTACTGCCGCAATATCAACATCTAAACTGCCATCGAAGTTCTTCATCAGAATATCGCCAAGGCAGTGTGCTTCTTTAGTTACCAGAATCACAACACGCTTACGAGATGAATCAACCAGCTTACGTTTTGTGTTTTCTGGCAGGGCTTGGTCTAAATCGGCGAGTAAGGTTTCGTCATTGAAGTAGCCCTCTAGCTCTGTGCGCATAAAGAAGTGGCCACTTGTGTTATCAACGAACTCATTATTGTGAATAATATTGAGTTGGTGCTTATAACAAATGTTGGTGATCTTTGAGATGAGGCCTGGGGCGTCAGTACAATGTGTTAATAAAGTTTTTCTTTCCATTTGCATCTTACTTCCATGAATGTTGCACTTATTATATGAAATCGGGATTCTTCAAAATTTAATGCAGGCCGTCGAACGGTGAACTGAGCCGCAGTATCACCGTTATAATTAATCTATTATCAAGTTGGTTTCAACAAATTCTGCTGCTCATTTATCGCATCGATAAATTGTTTTATATAGAAATATCAGTTTTTCGATAGAAAAAAAGGCAGAAGCTTCATTTTTCAAGTTTTGACCGTAGTACGCATTTGAACTTCAACCGAGGCATTGACGCTTTGGCCAAAAATAGAGGTGATACTTATGGATAAAGAGTTACTAGCAAAAAAACTGTACTGCAAACGAGTGAATTCATTAGCGGGAAGTACAGAGTTAGATGGTAATGTTCTAGATGAAATGTGGGAAAGTAAAACCTCACCAACCGATGCAGTGAAAGCCATGCAGCCTTGCGATAATCATTTTGAAGGCGCCCCTTGGTTGTCGCGTTATCTCAGCCGAAAATAATAACGATTCTTTGATTTTTATTTCTTCAATTCTTACCTTCTAGGTAGCTTAACCCAAACCAAACACCTCCGGTGCGAAGTCATTCTTGATTCGCGCCGGCTCACTAAACCTGCCATAATTCGCCTTCTATTTTTCTAAACTTCGTACTCTATGATATCTAAAACGTTTTCTGCTGATGGTGCTTTGGGTAAAGCGATCCCTGGGTTCCAACCTCGACAAGCTCAGCTAGACATGGCTGAAGCGGTTTCACAGGCTATTGAACAACAGAGCCAATTGGTCGTTGAAGCGGGAACGGGAACAGGTAAGACGTTTGCTTATCTAGTGCCAGCACTGCTGAGTGGTAAGAAAACGATCATCAGTACGGGGTCT
Source organism: Vibrio sp. 10N.222.46.A1 (assembly GCF_041473595.1). Lineage (NCBI taxonomy): Bacteria > Pseudomonadati > Pseudomonadota > Gammaproteobacteria > Vibrionales > Vibrionaceae > Vibrio > Vibrio sp. 10N.222.46.A1. The sequence continues at coordinate 3,895 of NZ_JBFRSN010000724.1, read as the reverse complement.
AAAAACCTTCAAGAACAGCTGTTTCACCGAGATTTACCATTGATGGTCGATGCGCTTGGTTTTTATGGTCAGGTTGCGTTACTCAAAGGCCGTTCAAACTATTTGTGCTTGGACAGGCTCAGTCGTCAAATGATCGAGAGCCATGGCACTCACACCGATCCAACGCTGTTAGCTCAGTTGGTGAAAGTGCGCAGCTGGTCGTCCGCGACTCAAACTGGCGATTTAGGTGACTGTGATGATATTGCTGAAGATAGCCCGGTCATTCCAACCATTACCTCGACTAACGACAACTGCTTAGGCAAAGAGTGCCCAAGCTACACCGATTGCTTTGTGCTGAAGGCGCGTAAAAAAGCGATGGATTCTGATGTTGTTGTAGTGAACCACCACTTGTTTCTCGCGGATTTAGCGATCAAAGAAACCGGGTTTGGTGAGCTGATACCTGAAGCCGATGTGTTTATCTTCGATGAAGCGCACCAACTTCCCGATATCGCTAGCCAATACTTCGGACAATCGGTTTCCAGCCGACAGATCCAAGAGCTAGCCAAGGACATTGAAATTGCTTACCGAACTGAAGCCAAAGACATGCGCCAACTGCAGAAAGTAGGGGATAGGCTCGTTCAATCGTCAGCCGATCTACGCATTGTGCTTGGCGATACGGGCTTTCGCGGTAACTGGCGTGAAGCATTGAAGTCAGAGTCGATTGCGAGAGAGTTAGTTCGCTTACAAGATGCGTTGCAATTGGCCGTTGATGTATTGAAATTAGCATTGGGTCGAAGCCAGTTGTTAGACACGGCTTTCGAGCGTGCAACCATGATTAAGTCGCGTATCGAACGTGTATGTGACGTGTCGATTACTGGTTATTCGTATTGGTATGACACCACGCCACGACACTTTGCTTTGCACATCACGCCACTCTCAGTCGCCGACAAATTCCATGAGAAGATTGAGCTAAAACCGGGTGCTTGGGTGTTTACCTCTGCAACTTTGGCGGTGTCGGACGATTTCGACCATTTCACCTCACGGCTTGGGCTAAAACCGTCAGCACAATTTTCACTACCGAGCCCGTTTGATTACCCAAATCAGGCGCGTTTGTGCGTGCCTCGCTATCTACCAGAACCGAATAGCCCGGGCTTAGCGGACAAGCTAGTAAGAATGCTGACCCCTGTGATTGAGCAAAACCAAGGTCGCTGTTTCTTCTTATGTACCTCACACAGCATGATGAAAGAGTTGGGTGAACGGTTCCGCGAAACGCTCTCGGTTCCAGTTCTGCTGCAAGGTGAGACAAGTAAGCAAAAAACCTTAGCCGAATTCATGGAATTAGGTAACGCATTGCTGGTGGCTACTGGCGCTTTCTGGGAGGGGATAGATGTTAGGGGCGACGCATTAAGCTGTGTTATCATCGATAAATTGCCCTTTACAGCCCCTGATGACCCTTTACTTAAGGCTCGAATCGAGGACTGTAAGTTAAAAGGGGGTGATCCTTTTGCACAAGTACAGTTACCAGACGCAGTGATTACCTTGAAACAAGGTGTTGGCCGATTAATACGTGATAAACGTGACAATGGCGCTTTAATTATTTGCGATAACCGCTTGGTGACCCGCGATTACGGTGGTGTGTTTTTGGCGAGTTTACCGCCTATCCCACGTACCCGTGACTTAGGGATCATTAAAGAATTCTTAGCTAAAGACCATTCAACCGCTGCTGAGTAATTGGCATTGTTGAGCTTAGCCATTATTTTAGATTAGATAACGAATATTTGAGACACAAATGAGCGCGAAAATTCTTGCAGTAGATACCGCAACTGAAAACTGTTCAGTTGCACTAGTAATTGGTGACCAGGTGTTCGCACGTAGCGAAGAGGCACCTCGAGACCATACGAAAAAAATTCTACCTATGGTTGATGAAGTACTGAAAGAAGCGAATATTGCTTTAACCGATATCGACGCGATCGCGTTTGGCCAAGGCCCGGGCAGTTTCACGGGTGTACGTATTGGCATTGGTATTGCTCAAGGCTTAGCTTTTGGTGCTGATTTGCCGATGATCGGTGTGTCTACACTGGCAGCGATGGCGCAAGGCAGCTACCGTAAATTTGGCGAAACTCATGTTGCAACAGCAATTGATGCTCGCATGAGTGAAGTTTACTGGGCTCGTTACAGCCGTGAAGATGATGGTCGTTGGACTGCGGTCGATGCGGAATGTGTAACGCCTCCAAGCGAATTGGCTGAACAGCTTGAAGCGGACTCCAACACATGGGCAAAAGTAGGCACAGGTTGGGAAGCATATGCAGAGCACATGGACACACTAGCGATCAACACCAAAGTGTGTGAAGTGCTATTCCCAGAAGCTCAAGACATGGCGTTCCTTGCTCAATTTGCTTATGCTGAAGGCAAAGCGGTTGCTGCTGAAGAGTCTGAGCCGGTTTACCTACGTGATAAAGTGACTTGGAAAAAACTGCCTGGTCGCGAGTAAATACGTATTACTTTGGCTCTGCAGTTTATTTTGTAGAGCCGTTATTAAAATTAGATACACAATCATTAAAGTCAGGTAATAAACTCTTTAAGCATGGTTTCAATCAACGGCTTACCTCCTTCTTCGATAGGCAATACATCTAAAACCAATCGAACCAACAAAAAGAATGAGGTAAAAAAAGGCGATGCAAAGACCTCTGTTGGTCAGCCAACTAAGGTTGCGAATGCTGTCTCGCATTCTATTCGCCAGGTCAAAGAGTCTGAGATTCACAAGGCTCAGATTCAATATGATCTTCCAGAAGGGCGCGGACGACGTGCGATGGAGGAGTATATGGATGTGATGAATCAAGCTAAAAAAGAGGAACTTGCAAAGCTAATTGGGGTCGATATTTATATCTAGCTTTGTGTTTTCATTTATCCTGCTCTAAGGAGCTGCATTATGTATTCTCTCATATCTAAATCTCGCTTATTTTTCCTTGTCGCTTTCTCTACGATGGTGATGGGGTGCTCCTCTTTACCTAAAGAACTTAATGCAAACTCAGAACAGGTGGTAACTGACTACCAAGAGTGGGTAAACACACTACCGGATGCCGGTGATGTTCGTTTGGGTGGCGTGATTGCTAAAGTCACTAATCTGAAAGATAAAACGCGTGTTGAAGTGGTGAACTTACCTATCTCTAGTAGTGGTAAGCCTGATATTGATGCCGAACCAAAAGGACGTTTTGTTGGTTACATTGACGGCTATGTTGAACCATTGAGCTTTGCTGAGGGTCGTTTAGTTACTTTAGTTGGCACATCAAATAGCACTGAAGACGGTATGGTTGGTGAATACCCTTACACTTTCCCAGTCATGAATGTCTACAATCAACGTTTATGGCAGATCACTGAAAGAGTGGTTATTAATGACTTTGCGCCAACTTACTACTCTTGCCGCAGTTTACATTGTCGCAGTTTTCAAACCATGCCTAAGTCAGGGCGTGTGATTCAAGATGTGCAATAGTCGAACCTTAACTCGACATACCCAATGACAGGGACACCATACTATCAATGATTGAACAGTCATATTCCCTTGCGAGCGGGACACTTGCAACACAACAGATTGGCAACCCACAAACGACCGTAACGACGGTCGTTTTTATTCATGGCTGGCTAGACAATTCCGCAAGTTTTACTCAGGTCATGCAGCAAGTCTCTAAGCTTTCTCCAGATACTCACTTGGTTGCGATCGATCTTTTTGGGCACGGTTTCTCGTCGCATAAGTCGGGGAGTTACTACCCATTTCACGACTATATTGATGATTTACACCAGCTAGTGACCAAATTATCGCCAAACAGACTGGTGCTGGTAGGACATTCACTTGGTGCATTGATAGCAAGTTGCTATAGTGCCGCCTTTCCTGAAAATGTGTCAGGATTAATTCAAATTG
>NZ_JBFRSN010000723.1:0-2057 GCF_041473595.1 Vibrio sp. 10N.222.46.A1 | reverse complement strand
ATCGTTATCACTCTCGGTGCAATAAAAGGTGAATGACTTCATCTTTCTCTTCAGAGTCAACTTCAACGCGATAAAAGCCTTTGGCTTTTAGCGCTTCAATTAACGCTTCCAACCGATGGGTTTTCACCGTCATAGCCAGGGGTTTTATCTGGTTATTGTCTTCATCAAACCCTTGCTCTATGCTTTTTTCTTTCATGTAAAGAGTATCTCGTTCCATTTCTTTTGTGGGGTCTTCCAACATAGTTGGAAACTGATGCTGCTCAAATAATTCCGTTAACATGATATAGAGTTCATCAGCCTGTGAGAACTTGGCTTGATACCCGAGATTCAGTTGATTTACCTCCCACATTTTTTTTTCGAGGTTGCCTGTTACACTTCGGCCAATACTGATCATGGTTTTGAGTTCATTTTTACATGTCGAGAACTGAGGCCGTTTTACTTTTGGTTTGATGAATTTTACCAACAGTTCATTTCTTCTTTTCGTTGTCCAATATCCACCTTGTTGACTCATGGTTAAATACAGTGCGAGAAGCGCATTCGTCACGATCTCATCAAGGGCTTGATAGTGCTTAAGGTTTCGACTCATGAATTTATTCTTTCTCTTTAATTGAAGCTTCCTAGCTGTTTTTCACGATTTTAAATTGAGTGCGTAATCAGCGTGTATTAAGGCTTAAATAATAAGGCGCATTCAAAAATTAACGGGGAACGCGAACATATACCTGCTCAAACTTTAATGGCACCGCTCGTCGCAATCCCGTAGCTGGCGAAGCCAGTCGAAGGGTGAGCAAGCGGTATTTCGAACCTCTTAAACCACCATGATTAAGCCTCTTTTCTAGACACAGAATCAATAGAAGGTAAGAGATCCTAAATATTTTTTTAATTGATTGATACTGTTAACTTTTCTTATTCTTTTTTCAAGCGAGACTATCGAATCATCAATCATTTCAAGATACTTTTCCATTTTGGCTTGCGTCTTCTTCTTGCTTGGTGCTGAGAATTGTCTCCAGACTTGAGACTTAACTCCTTGTTGGCTAAAGATGTCACGGTGGGCCCGATTTAAATCCAGGAGCTTCATTTCGAGCAAATGCTCCATTCTCACTAAAGTTGTTTCATCAAGAAGGTGCTCAGAATCGGGGACATATTCTGTCAGCATTCGGACTAAGGTCATCACATCATTCTCTCGTTTGGCCACCGCCAGTTTCTGCATTAAACGATGTTTCTCTTCTTTCTTTAACGGGTCAGACTCTTTATCTGGATGGATAACACTCGCAATGCGTTTGTACATTTTGTTGAGTTGAGTACCTCGGAACATTTCTTTGATGTTAAGCGCGTCGTCGTCTTCACTCTCAAAATAATCGAATTCAAAATCGTCCCAATCGTCCTCATTTTGGGCCCGTGGTGAAAACGAGTCGTTATTATGTTTAACAAAAGAGGCCCATAAGGTACTGATAAAAGCTTCAATGGCGAATGGATCACCAGAAGCCAGAATTTCACGGATTTTTTTGTGGGGTAAATCAATATCAGCGCCGAACATCTCCTTCATGCCGTTTTCAAATTCTCGACAAGCTGCATTGAGCGCTTGCTGTTTCTCTTTCTGAAATACTTTATTATGATAGGTTTCATACTCTTCGCATAACGCCTCGACTTTGTCTCTATCATTGATAAAAGGGCGATCAAGCAATTCAATTAACTCCTGTTCAATCGCTTGCATCAAGCGATTGCGGATATTGGTTTTGAGTTTTTTTGAGGTCAAAAATGACATCAAGTGCTTAACCCAGGCACAGTGAAGATGGTCGAGCTTTTTATCATAGGGAGTCAGTTTATCTTTGTATTCAGAAAAAAGCTGATTGACCTTGAGCTCGGCCTTTTGATTACGCCGTTCATTTTTTTCAATCTTCCTCCAGAGCTCAGATAAATAATCCGACTGAGAATGTGGAACGTTGTTTGAGTGAAAAATAGGAAGTGTCATATCCGTCCTTTTCTCTTCTAGTAACCCATGTGTTTTTCTAGGCTAACAGCGTAAGAAGAGAAACACCTCGAAGTAATACTAATTTATG
>NZ_JBFRSN010000722.1:0-3138 GCF_041473595.1 Vibrio sp. 10N.222.46.A1 | reverse complement strand
ATGAAATGGTTCGTCGTTCTGTTTTGAACTTTGATTCTATTCAAGGAGCTTACCTAGTCTTCAAGCCCGATTTACTTGATGCTGAAGATGCGAATTATGTCGATGCGGATTATGTCGGCTCGAATGAAAGAGGGCGTTTTGCTCCTTATTGGAAGGTCGCAGATAATGGCGAGAACGTTCTTCCAAACGTGTTATCAGAATCAACATTGAGTGATAACAGCAATAGCGAACGCTTTTTCTGTCCTTTGTCATCTGGCCAAACGTGTATTAGTACGCCAAGAGTTGTGAGTAGCGTTGGTCAAGAACTGCTTACGTCTTCGATTTCGGTGCCTATCATCGTTGATGATGTGGCGATTGGTTTCTTGGGCATCGACTTAAGGCTCGATGGTTTGACCAATGTTGTCACTCAATCGGATCAAAGCTTGTTTGAAGGTGCAGGGGCGGTTTACGTCGTGAGTTTAGATGGTTCCGTTATCGCTTCTGATGATCAAAGTATTGCGGTTGGTTCGAGTTTTCAAAGCAACAATACAAGTAGCGATCTAATGACGGACTTTATCTTTGGTGGTGAAGTCACGACTCAATGGAGTGAGAATGGTGAGTGGTTACTCGCATTTGCACCTGTTGTTGCCGCCAACCAAACTTGGGGTGTGCTGTTTGAGATTCCAAGAGAGAGTGTGGTTGCTGACGCGAATCAATTGGATGCCATTATTAGTACTAAGCTAAGTGAAGGTATTAAGACTGAAGTGATTGCGGGTATTAGCTTTATTCTTTTCGGTCTAGCGATCATCGCTTTTGCTTCACTGTCCATTGTTAAGCCTATTCGACAGGTAGTTGAAAGACTGAACGATATTGCTTCTGGTGAAGGTGATTTAACGCAACGCTTGGAAGTGAAATCTCAAGACGAAATTGGTCAGTTGTCACAAGGGTTTAACCTGTTCTTAGACAAGCTTCAACACACTATTAAAGAGGTGATTCAGACCACTGAGCAAGTGGCGAGCACGACAAGCCAGGCGAAGGCCTCTGCATCAAGTACTCGTGAAAGTAGTGAGTCTCAGTTTAAAGAAGTGGATCTTGTGGCGACCGCGGCAGAAGAGATGACTCAGACTTCGGGCTTAGTGGTACAAAATGCTGAAATAGCCGTTGATGCCGCTTGTGAAGCGAATCGTTCTGCTCAGCAAGGCCAACAGGTTATCGAACTTTCTGCCGGTGAAATGAGAAAGCTGGTGGATCGTATGTCGAGCGCCGTGCCTATTGTTGAAGAGTTGGCTAAAAATAACGGTAACATCACTGAGATCTTAAGTGTGATTGAAGGGATCTCTGAGCAAACCAACTTACTGGCATTGAATGCGGCGATTGAAGCGGCTCGTGCAGGTGAGCAAGGTCGAGGTTTTGCCGTCGTTGCTGATGAGGTAAGAAACCTCGCAAGTCGCACACAGTCATCGGTTGGTGAAATCAGAACCGTGATCGACAAGGTCCACGCGGGCACTCAAGATGTCGTTGAAGCGATACAAGAAGGTAATATTCTCGCTAACGACACGGCATTACATGTTCAAAAAGCGGTCGAAGATCTGGGTTCGATCTTTACTTCTATAGAAGCGATCAGTGATATGAACAACCAGATCGTGAGAGCGGCAGAAGAGCAACAATCGGTTTCCGGTGAAGTGAACCAAAGTGTCGTTAATATCCGTGATTTGAGTGCGAAGATCTTGGATCAAGCCGCAGCTTCTGAACAAGTGGGTAGCGAAATTGATCAACTGTCCCAACAGCAGCAGAAATTGGTTAATCAGTTCAAGGTTTAGCCTAGTTGTTCACTGTATAGCTTTTAAGCTTAGTTAACAATTGAATAGAAAAAGGGACAAATGAAGATTTCATTTGTCCCTTTTATTTTTCTTGGGCTCCAAGGCTCTAGGGCTTGGCGATATCCGCGAAACCGATTAACGATGTTAGTCTTCGATAAACCAGTAACCTTTATTCACCAATTCCGTCACGACGGTTACACCTGAAGGAGAAAGATTAGTTGTTGAGTTAATTACCGAATCATCACACAGTACGTTTAGTAGCGAAGAATCAGCCTGTTCAACTTTAACGACTTCCCCATTGATGTAAGCTGTGTTGCTTTCATTCTCATGGTAGAGCGCTTTTAAGCCCGATACTCGACAAATCTCGCCTTCTGACTCTAAGTGCTGAGCGATCTCTTCTTCTGTCCATAATGGCTCAGGAGCGACGATATCAAGCTGGTGGCGTGATTGGCTTAGCAAACACCCCATGAATTCGCTGATGGTTTCAGGTTGCTCTAGTGCAGATTTCAACATGTCAGTTAGATTGCTTAAATCCGATGAACGAATCTTGCCGTAACCATCTTGCGTTTTGAATTCTGGATCGTGAAGATGAACGTCACCCATATCATGAGCAAGTACAAAATCGGCGAAGTTGCTGATTAGCTCTTGTTCTTTAGGGGAGCGATAGCCAATAGAGTAACTCATTGACGGCTCTAACGTGTTGCCTTCATGCGGGAAACCCGGTGGGATATAAAGGATATCGCCCGGCTCTAAAGTTTCATCAATGATCGGTTCAAAACCTTCGATTTGACGAAGTGCAGAAGCTTGGACTGTCTCTTTGTATTGGCCAACATCTTTCGTGCCAACCTTCCACTGACGTTTACCTTGGCCTTGAATGATGAATACGTCATATTGATCAATATGGGGGCCTACGCCGCCTTCTGGTGCTGAGTAGCAGATCATTAGGTCGTCGAATAACCAGTTTGGTAAAGCTTGGAACGCTTCAGTCAGCTTATTGGCACCTTGATGCCAGTGGTTAGCCGCTTGAACGATCAATTGCCAATGTGTTTCAGTGAGTTCGCCAAATTTCTCTTCTGAGAATGGACCATGTTCTGCTGTCCATTGGTTGTTGAGGTTAGAGACAAAGCGAGAATCCACTTCTTCTTCCATCGATAAACCAGCAAGTTCTTCCGGCGAAATTGGGTCGATGAAGTTTTGGAAGCCACCTTTCAAGATGGTTGGTTTTTTATGCCAGTAGTTTTCAAGAAACTCGGGCATAGAAAAGCTAAGTTGGTACATGTGAATCCTGTATGTTTTTATGCTAGATGCTAGATGCTAGATGCTAGATGCTAGATGCTAG
>NZ_JBFRSN010000721.1:0-1298 GCF_041473595.1 Vibrio sp. 10N.222.46.A1 | reverse complement strand
CATCGGAAAGCAATGGTATTTACTTGTCGATGTCTGGTCGACATACCGCAACATTCACTTATGAAGACCCGATTCGTAAAGAAAGTATTGAGTTCATTAAGCAATTCAAAGAAGCGGGAATCAAAACCACGCTGCTGACTGGCGATTCTTTGATTAACGCGAAACCTGTTGCTGAAGAGATCGGCATTACTGACATTGTTGCTAACGCGAAGCCGGAAGATAAACTGGCTTATTTAAACTCTAGAGACGCTAGTGACATCACCATGATGGTTGGTGACGGTATTAACGATGCGCCTATTCTGGCGGGTGCTCACCTTTCTGTCGCAATGGGCGGCGGTACCGACGTGGCGAAAGCCTCAGCGGATATGGTGTTATTGGGTGACAAACTCGATAGATTACTTAAATCACGAACATTAGCGCTTAAAACGCGTAAGATAATCCGTGAAAACTTAGCGTGGTCGTTGGGGTATAACTTAGTTATTCTTCCATTGGCTGTTGCTGGTTTGGTTGCTCCATACATTGCCGTTGTTGGCATGTCTGCTAGCTCTATTATTGTTGTGTCTAACTCGTTAAGGCTTTTAAAAGAGCAAGGTAAATAATGGAAAGTTTATACATACTTATTCCAATTGCGATCGTACTTGTGTGCATCGCTGTCGGTATATTTCTGTGGGCAGTTAAGAGTGAGCAGTTTGAAGACCTTGAGCGTCAAGGCCACAACATTCTGTTTGATGAAGACACTAATGCTCTTCACCATTCTGATAGTAAACCTGTTAAGAACGAGAAAGCTAACGTAGAAAGCCAAACTAACTTAGACAAAAAGAACGATGACGCCTGATTGGATCGGAGCCTTTGTTGTTGGGTTGATCGGCGCAGGTCACTGCATGGGAATGTGTGGTGGCATTGCGTCGCTTCTTTCAATTGGAAACAGTAAACCTTCCCCTGTCATTCCCCTGCTTTATAACCTAGGACGCTTGCTAAGCTATGCCGTGATTGGCGGTGTGATTGGCGGTGCAATTTCTTCTATAGGTCAGCTAAGCGATTTTAACGCTCTGCTAGGTTGGCTGCGATTATTTGCTGCTGGCTTTATGATCGTCTTAGGTTTGTATATTGGCAAATGGTGGTTCGGCTTGTTGTTTTTTGAAAAAGTCGGACAAAAACTATGGCGCTATATCTCTCCTGTCGGTAAATCATTTCTACCATTGAAGCATCCTAGTCACGCTCTACCATTTGGTTTCATTTGGGGGTGGTTACCATGTGGCCTTGTTTATTCTATGCTTACATGGGCGGCCGTATCAGGA
>NZ_JBFRSN010000720.1:0-13022 GCF_041473595.1 Vibrio sp. 10N.222.46.A1 | reverse complement strand
TTAATGGTCTTTATATTTGGCTAAGATAATAATTCGATTGTTAGGTTCACCTAGAACCAAACACTCTGCACTTAGCCAATTTTTGGGTTATAAGGATGAAGTTACCCTAGGTCAAATAGAATAAGGAAGGAAGTTTCCCAAGCCAACTTGTTCTTGATGGTTTAGTCGCTTGTAGTCATCCGATTTTTTCGATTTGGCATAGAGGGAGGTGACAAACAAGTGGTTAATTAAAATGATGGATGTACTTCATCGGGGGGGGGGTGTTTTAGAGTTTGACGAGGCCAAACTCATTGTAGGGCCTAGTTTTTACTGATTTGGAGACCATTTTCTTTGCATCCTCAGCGAGTATTCTATCTTTAGTCTTCCATTATCCTTTCCGCAAGTGCGTTCTGATAACAGTCATAATTGTATTTGTAACTCTCTAATTTCATGTTGGATATGTGTCAACCTTATTTAGGACGGGTTAGGTGAAAGATAAAGGCCCTAATTTGAGAGCCTTTATCTTTTTATAAAGTTGATTGGTGGTGTTTACCTAACACTGATTGGATAGCTTTATCGAGTTCAGCTTGGACATCCTTTGATAAGCGACCAAATTCATACGAAAAGTTTCGACCTTTAACACGCTTACGAGCAAACATACCTTTACTGTCGAACTCTGCTAGAGGAGTAATGACAGCTTTGTCTAATTCTTGCTTGGCTTCAACGATCTTTAACTCATCTTTAATGTAAGCAATCAGAGCGTCTTTAGCGTCTTCTTGGCTCTGCTCAGCCTGAGCGTTGACAGCATTATCGGCTATTTTTTTAATGAAGCTACTCAAGGCTTTCTTGTCATCGGCGAACGCTTTCATCACCTTAGCCAAGAGGGAGTAATCAGCATGAGACAAGTCGTTAACGACAGGGAATAGGGCAATCAGCTTACTGTCAATACTGGCTGCTTTCAGCGCTCGACCTACCGCTTGACGGCTAATATTTAAGATTTTTGCCGCATCTTCTTGAGTTAGCTCACCGTTCTTCATCAGAGTTTGACATTGCAAACCAATCTCACGCTGGTTGTGCTCTTTGGCGGTTTGCAGCTGCTTAGCCAGCGCTTTGGCATCGGTGGTAGAAAGCTCGTTTTGAGTGACTAGAATTCGGAATGTTTTTACACGACCTTCTTGAAATAAAAACCAAGCACGACGGCGAGAGCCATCAAGAATATCAATGCGACCATTAATTTCTCGGCCAACGGCTGGATAGAACTGCTGAAACTCTAACGAGTTCAAATCTTCCAATGATTCTTTGGTTAACAGAGACTGGTCACGACCATTAACATCAAAGGTCACAAATGAGTTCTGCTTAACTTGTTCGTGTGACAGTGTAACTTCATTGAAAGTGGCAGTTGAACCAGAAGCTAATTGCCAAACCATTTTCTGGCCAACAGACTCTAATCCAAACTTAGTTCTAAGGTAGTCTTCAGCGTTTTGCCCGCTTTTCTCTAGCTCGGTGCTGAGTTGACTTGTTAGAGTGTCTAAATTTGCTTTGGCCGCTGATTGCTGCGCTTGAGCTGAACCAGGAGCATTGCCTAAAGGGCTCCCGCCACGTTTCTTCGCCATTATTTGTTCTCCTGTTCACGCCAAACGTTCAGAATATCGCGCAAGATCTGACTTGTAACTTCATAGCTGTTTTGTTGCGCGCTTTGGAAAGTTGCTTTGCTTTTCGGGTATTCACTTTTCGACATATCAAACACCGTCGAGAGTAGGGAAGACGACTGACGAACGGCCTCACTATGCTTAAACTCTTTTGAGTACAAGTAAGGAGAGAAGTTGTCGTACAGGTTGTTCATTAATTCGGTAGTGGTTGAGCTATCACGATGGTTAGTCAGTAAGATCTTCATGAAGTCGTAGCCTTCATGGTTGGCGTTCTCTAACAGGGCCCACACCTGAGGAATGTAGCTGAAGTAAGAGCAGGTAGCATCAATGTCGTTTTCGGTAATCGACAATGGGAAGACCACATTCGTTGCGGCAAAATACGCATTGAAGGTTGCATAACCTAGTGAAGGAGGGGTGTCGATAATAATGATATCAAACTCATCTTTTACACTATCGATGATGTCTTTAAGTAGTGAATAAGGTGAATTTAAGGTTTGACTGAATACTTGCTCATGAAACCAGCCTTCCATCGCTCGGTCACTTTGCGCGGCAGGCAAAATGCGCAGGTTTGGAATGGTAGTTTCAAGAAAGGCTTCAGAGATGACTTGAACAACGGTTTCGCCTTCATCGAGGTCGAACGTTTTCATCATCAAGTCACCAACAGACAAGTTACCTTCTTGCTCGGCTTCGGGCGCGTAGTACATCGATAGCGTGGCTTGGCCATCCATATCGATTAGACCAACACGATACTCTTGATGAAACTCGGTCGCTAAACCTGATGCGATAGTCGCGGCAGAAACGGTTTTACCAACACCGCCTTTTTGGTTCTGGATAACCATCACTTGCGCCTTTTGCTGCTCACTGCGTATGAACTTAGCGTCTTTACGTAGATTATCTGGTAGTAAGTTACGTACCTTGTACATTTCCGCGATATCGATCGACCATTGTGAGTCTTCATGACGACGGGGATCTATCGCAGCGGCGGTAACATACCGATCAAGCGTTTTTGCATCAATGCCAAGGTAGGCCGAGGCTTCTGCTCGGGTAAAGTTACGCAGCTCTTTGCGATGATTGGCCAGTAAACGTTGATTACGACGCTGAATGTAAGCGTCTGCACCGATTTTAAGCGCTTGAAATGTGTTTGTAGTGTTTTGATTATCCATTTCTGCCTCCGGGTAGGGATAAGAAATAGTATATACCTCAATTTTTGATGTTGGTATAAAAAATTGAGGTGTTTTCGATTTTAAATAAATGATTGTGACAGGTTGATAAAGGAGAGCGCTTAAATTACCTATTAATTACGAGTATTCATTTTTCAAATCCCTCTTAATAACTCCTGACTAACAATGAAAGTTGAGCTGAGTCGTACAACTTCGATGAAAAAAAAAGGAAGTTATTGATATGATTGAGAATGTAGCATTTACGAAAAAGACTAAGCGTTTTTGGCTAACGCTTGTGGGATCGGTTGTGTTTGTTACGCCAACGTTGATTCATGCGGCTGAAGACCAGGATTTAAAGGGAGCTGTGGATTATTATGTTTTTGGTTTAACGTCCAGTGAGAGCTTGCCGAACAAAGACAGCAGTGCGGCAGCTGGTATTGCACGGATTACATTGAATTGGCGAGCTTACCAAAAAGAGAGTGATACCGGAGCTTTGCAGCTGAGGGTTGATCATAAGCACGGTTATACAGAGAGTACGCCCTCTGAATTTGTCATGGAGAATGGCGGAGGGTTTGGTGTAATCCAACCAGCTTTTAGTGATATAGGTTTAAGGTTAACGAATCTTTATTGGACACAAACCTTTAATAAACAATCTACTGATATGATGGTTGGTTTTTTAGATGCAACTGATTATGTTGATACTTATCAGTTGGGTAACCCTTACTATGGTTTTTCTAACTTACAGTTTAGTACCGGTTCCGGTTCTATCCCAATCCCAGATGAATCAACATTCGGCGGCGTTCTACGCCATATGATGTCGGAAAACTATTATTTTTATGCAAGTTTCTCTGATGCAAAAGCTGATTCGACTAAGCCTTTCGATGGTGTTGAACAGTTCATCAATGATAATCAATATTTTAAGTCCCTAGAAATAGGTTGGGTGGAGTCGAAAGACGATTTTTATTTGAAGAATTCACACCTAACAGTTTGGCACAGTGATGGAAAAGAGAAAGCTAGCGAAAACTATGGCGCAAATTGGTCGTCCATATATAAAACCGGCTCATGGATACCATTTTTCAGAGCCGGTGTCGCGCAAGGACCTGAGGCTCTATACAAATCTTCGGTCGTGTTTGGTACTGGGTATGAGGCAGGACCTGGCATGCTAGGCATCGCCTTGGGTTGGGCTAAGCCCAACTCTGCTAATGTAGCTGATGACTCTTATAACTCTGAAATCTATTACCGAATGAACTGGGGTGCGCTCTCGTTAACTCCTAATGTTCAATATCTTTATTCTTTACCGAAGAACTCAGAAGCTGATGACAGTTGGATTATTGGTTTAAGAGGTAATCTTCACTTTAGTTTCTAGTCTCTCAAAGCTCTCCCGAGCTTGAAATTCGGAAGAGCTTTTCTTTAATATTGCCCTTATAAATAAATTAATTATTAATAATTAATTTATAAAAAATGCAAAAGTTATTTATTTTTATTTGAGTAGTTAATGACATTGTGGAAATCATGATTGCCAATAAAAAAAGAAGAGAAGGCGATTTCTCTCGAGATAAAATTCAGCAAAAATACAATGTGCTTGAAGGCGCTCGACAAAGAATTTGCTATCTTTTCGACAACTTTAACCATTTCTATGTCTCCTTCTCTGGAGGGAAAGACTCTGGCGTCCTTTTAAATCTGACTATTCAAGAAGCGAAAAAGCGTGGTCGATTACCTGTCGATGTACTCATCGTGGACTTTGAAGCTCAGTATCATGAAACTCATGCCTTCATTGAGCGCATGGTACTGGACGGAGAAATTAACCCCTATTGGGTTTGTTTACCGCTCAGCTTAAGGAATTCAATCTCACAGTTTCAACCTAAATGGCTTTGTTGGGATCCTGCTAAAGAAGCGCAATGGGTCAGGGACCGACCACCGCATAAAGGCGTGATTTCAAACCCGGATGTATTCCCTTTTTTCCAAAACGGGATGGAGTTTGAAGACTTTGTTTTTAAGTTTGCTCATTGGTACCAAAAGGAAAGGGGTGAGCCAATCGCTGTGTTAATCGGTATACGTGCTGATGAGTCTTTACATCGCTTCAATACCATTAAAAATAGGTCCAAAAAAAAATTTTCAGATAAATATTGGACGACTAAAATGCAGCCAGATGTGTATATGGCTTATCCCTTATACGATTGGAAAACTAAAGATATTTGGGTTGCGAATTACCGCTTTAGTTGGGATTACAACCGTATTTACGACTTAATGCATAAGGCCGGCGTCCCTCTTTCACAGCAGCGGCTTTGCCAACCTTTTGGAGATGAGCAAAGAAAAGGGCTGTGGCTATATCAAATATTAGAACCTGATACCTGGCAAAAATTAGTTGCCAGAGTAGAAGGATGTAACTTTGGTGCTCGATACTCAAAAAGTCAGGGGCGTATCCTTGGTTATTATCGCTTTGAATTACCACCGGGGCTTAGCTACCGGCAATACAGTAAATACCTTCTGAAAACCATGCCGCCACATGTAGAAAAACATTACCGAGACCGAATTTTTAAGTTCTTACAGTGGTGGCGTAAAAACGGTCCTCAAAAAGGAGTGACCTGCATCCCTGATTACGCAGAGAGTAAATTGGAATCTAGGAAGCAAGTTCCTAGTTGGAGAAGAATTTGTAAAGTACTGATTAAAAATGACTATTGGTGCCGAGGACTCTCTTTTGGGTACAACAAGTCCTTAGCAAAACAATACCATGCCCTCTATGGAGAAGAAGAGTGATACGAATGGAAAGTGAACCTACTCTAGCTTATCAGCATCGCACCAAGAAGCCGTTGAAATCTATCAATAACACGGACAAACAAGTCATTGATAAGGTCGCAATTTACAATAAAGCAGCCAAAGTACTCATCGAGCTTATTCCTGATTTACCGCCAGCTTGTCATGTTGAAATGATCCCACTTGATGAAATAGAAGCTAATCAATACAACCCAAATAAAATGGCGCCTCCAGAAAGCAAACTCCTAAAAACGTCGATGGAGAAAAATGGTTTAACTATGCCTATTTTGGTTAATCGTTTGAATGCTTCGGTCAAAAAATACGTTGTCATCGATGGGTTTCATCGTTATCAATTATTATTGAACCACCCAGATCTGCAAACCCTAACGGGGTACATCCCCGCGGTGGTCCTTAATTTGCCTGAAGAAAATTGCATATCGACTTCTGTTCGCCATAACCTGGCGCGTGGCTCACACCAAGTTGAACTGATTGCAGATCTGATTATTCAACTCAAAGAGATGGGATGGGCAAATCATAAAATTTGTTACGAATTGGGAATGGATAAAGATGAAGTTCTACGATTACAACAAGTCACAGGCCTCGCTGCTGCCTTTAAAGATCAAGAATTTTCACAGTCCTGGGAGTAATTGATTTTTTAGCAATCACGCCGTAAACCCTCGCCAGCTCTGAGGGCGGGGAGATAAGGCGAAAGTGCGATAGCACTTTAAGATAGACAGCCCGAAGCAGTTGATATAAGACTGTTCATGAATACAGTTAAGGATTTTGAGTGTTAAGAGCAACTAAGGCACGCATTTACCCAACGTAAGAGCAATCTGAGTTTTTAATAGCTCAGTTTGGCGTTGTGCGTTTTGCGAACCACAAAGCTCTACATTTAAAGTCGCATATGTACCGCAAGCTTCCGAAAATGAAACCTGTAGAGGCGAACATTCACCGTGAAATTGTAGGTAAAGTTAAAAGTATTACTGTCAGATTGAGTAAAACAGGTAAGTTCTACGCATCTATCCTTGTTGATGATGGAGTGGAAGCGCCTAGTTTGCTTCATACAGTGAGTAAGGTGACAGGTATTGATCTTGGTCTGTCTCACTTTACTATTGAATCGAACGGCAGAAAGACAGTTAACCCCAGATTTATAAAGCGTGCTGAGAAGAACCTCAGACGTAAGCAGAAGTAGTTATCTCGTAAAGCTAGATTGCTATTAGCTAAATGCGATGAAAAAGTCGCTAACGCTCGCGCTGATTTTCAACACAAACTCTCTCGAACTCTCGTAGACAAAAACCACGCTGACCCCCCAAAAGATAGACGTTATTCTGTTAAGTGTAAGTGGTCAACATTTCGGACACTGATTTAAGCCTATTTTCGGCATTTACTGGCGACAGCCCATGAGTTGCGTGCTGAGGCCGAGGCCGATTGTAGTAACTCATCAAGTAATAGCTCATATCTTTCCTTGCCTGAAATTGTGGCATCAGGCTTATCTGATAAAGACCATTCCACAACGCGTCGGCTTAAGTAGGTCTACTTTGAACCAGACCCAATCTAAGTAAGATCATCGCGTCTAGCCTCTCCAATTTTGCATGTTTATATCTATGCGAACCTGGCTGATTACTCATTAACCAGCTTCACGCATTCTCTGACGAACCTTAAATCCCCCCGATTTTGACACCTTCTGCACTCAACATCGAAACAATATTTTTTAGTTAGGTTAAATAGGTAGAAATATTAGGCTAATTTAGAATTTAATTAATATGTCATTCCTAAAATTAAGTTCTAGATTCTAGGTTCTAGCGCTTTTTTGTGCCTCCCTAGCTTGTAAGGGGAGCAGTCTAATAAGAGCAATTGAACTAACGAAAGAAAGGTATTTATTTATGTCTAGTATGAAACAGGTAAGGAGCACAACCCCGCCTTCAATGATTGGAGGAGCCTGTATTGTCGCGTGCATTTGCGTCGGCGCTGGTATGCTTGGACTTCCCGCTGCAGGGGCTGGGGTCTGGACCATCGGGGCTTTAATGGCTTTGCTCTTCACTATGCTCATTATGACAACCAGTGGTTGTCTGTTACTCGAAGTTTTAAAAGATTATCCATACAGGTCGTCTTTTTCTTCCATCACAAAAGATTTGTTAGGAAAAGAGGTTAATTTTTTTAATAACTTAATGATCTACTTTGTGGGAGGGATTTTACTGTACGCTTACATCACTTCATCTGGACTGATCATTAAGGAGTACTTTGGCCTTTCCCCTAAACTAGCTTCTATCCTTTTTGTGCTTATCTTTTCTGGACTAGTTTGGCATTCAACAAAAACAGTTGACCGCATTTCCATGGTGTTGATGCTATTTATGATTATCAGCTTTATTTTTGGGACTGCTGGCCTTTGGTTTAATGTTAATCTTGTTACTTTGTTGGATACTGCTCACTTAAAGTTTGAGTATGCGCAATACGTATGGGGGTTTTTCCCTATTGCTTTAACTTCATTTGGATACCAGCACAGCGTCTCCACTCTGCGAGACTACTACCTTGATGAAAGGCTCGCACAAAGGGCGATTGTAGGCGGAACGCTCATGGCGTTCTTTATCTACACCATTTGGCTATTAAGTATCTATGGTAATTTACCAAGAATTAGCTTCGGCCCTATAATTGCAGAAGGTGGAAATATAGACATCTTACTCATCAGCTTAAAAGCAGTGTTGGCTGAAGAAACCCTATCAAATGTCATTAGTGCTTTTTCAGCGGCGGCCATTTTGTCGAGTTTTATTGGGGTAGGGTTGGGTGTGTTTGATTTTTTGGCCGATCTTTTTCAATTTGATGCTACCTCCAAAGGAAGAACCAAGACCTGGGCGGTTACATTTATTCCGCCTCTTATTTTTTCTCTTCTTTTTCCTTTTGGTTTTCTTAGCGCAATTGGTTATGCAGCGTCTGCCGCTGCGATTTGGGCATGTATCGTACCGGCATTGTTAGTAAGGAAATCGAGACTACAAAGACCAGCGTTTAACAACCTTGAAGAGAGTGAAGAAGATCAGAAAAAATCGAAGGCTTACCAAGTGCCTGGAGGAGAGTTGGTGTTGGTTGGTGTGTTTATCTACGGTGTGAGCATCATCGTTATCAACGTACTAGTCCTGTTCGAAGCGCTGCCCGTTTTTGACGGCGTCTAGCCTTATTAATTTTAAAATTACCCACCCAAAAGATTCAAATCACGGTCAAGGACGAGCAACCCGAGCGCTGAGGGGCGTGGTTATTTGCCGATCGAGCCCTATTAGGACGGTTTTAAAATAAACTCTAGCGGCAAAATCTTGGGTTCCGAGTAAATTTAAATAAAGTAAGCATGAACAAGAAGGATTAGTGATGAAAGTGAGTGTCTATATCGATCAAGTGTTGTTCAAACAAGCACTCAGAGCCGCCAAAAGCTCTGGACTGACCCCGTCCCAAACCATTGCCCATTGGGCGGCAATGGGTCAATTCATGGAAACCAAATCCCTCGGATCGCTGAGGCTCATACAGAGTGGCCCTAGAAAGAAGTAAATTTCCAGCCCGTTTTCATCGCTCTGGCGAAACCTTGGAGCCCCAGTAAACATCGTTAATAAAGACATTGAAAAGCCGAGCCAGCCCTCGGCCTTTCGATAGCGTTGCCGACGGAACTTGAATGTTCCGTACACAGATGGCCAGAGAAGAATGGCTCTTATGGATGTTTGAAATTCTTGAGAACCAAGTGATAGACAGAAACTCTGAAGCGCCGGCGGATTGCGTGGTGATTTCTGGCGCAATTTTACTCGACGTCCAAAAGAAATGAAGCGTTGGGAAGTATGAATAGAACTCCCCATGCTCCTTGGTGAGCGCAGTTAATTCGGGGACGGTTAGCTTTGCTAAATCCTTGCAATAACGGTCATATTGTCTACCAACACTGTCATTTTTCTCGCACCATCTTGTTGTCGAAAATTTGCATAATGTCCGTCCATCGGGGCATTCTACTCTAGCGCTTGAATGCTTTTTGCGTAAGACCGCACCACATTATATTTCATCTCATTAACGGTATAATTGAGTTTTTTAAAATCCAAACTTGGGGAAGAACTAAAATACTTACCGTTTGTGTCGCCAAGTTAAGCCTTCTATCACTTTAAGCAATCGCTTTTCGTATTGTTCCGCTCCGTCTCATTAAGTGAGCAACACATTTTCAGCGGTGGTGTTCGTGATAGTTAATAACGGGCTGATGAGCCTCTGGGCCTCAACAGAAAACGTCACTTTGCCTTGTTTTATAACGATAATTTTTCCCGTCTCAGCCGTATAGCCGTGGGGTCGTTCATTAAGGTAAACTGATCACGGTCGAGTACTTCAAGAGCGTCTTGAGACGTTTTTAGTTCAACGGTTAGTTCAGCTGAACTAAAGATGCACACCTTTAGCTTGGTAAAAAACACGGCAAGGATTAACCACGAATTCACGAGAATTGAGGTGTTTAAGATCAGGAGGAAGACGCCCAGACTCGGGAAATTAGCTGAGGCGTTCGACTCTTTCGAAGATGTTTTGAACGAGTTGTTTGGCAGCGAGCAGGTTTTCAAGGGCAATGTATTCCGCGAATTATTGAGAGTCGATAACGCGGGCTCACTCCAAATCCCTTCAGCCATTTTGACATTTTTCCTTGCTTCATCAGGACCCAGTGCTTTGCCTTTGAGATTGCGAGTTCACCGCCAGCAAGCCCTTCGAGAATAGCCAAACGGTTTTGCATAAACTGGTGTCCACATCAACCAGATACGTAGAGGGGGTCCCATGTTCGGTGAACAGCACTGGCTAGGTCTGTGAGGGTTTTGGTCGCTTGACGCTTAAGGGAAGTAACAAGCTCGACTTTCATGAGAAGGACTCCAACAGAAGACTCAAGTGATACTATTGAATCACTTGAGTCTAGTAAGTTTAGTGGAGAGAAATGCAAAGCGTTGGGAGTTACACTAAACAGTTTGTTATGCCTTTAATTGATAGGTCGCCTTTGAGGTGTATTCTGCCACACCTAAAATGCTAAAAACCCCGCCTATTGTTGTAAAATTGCACGCCCCTTCTTTTGCACAAGCAGAGAGGTTTTTATTAAACCAAGCTCTCGTAAAATAACCCGATTCTTTTAAATGTACGTAAGCGAACTGGAATTCAGAGAGAGTCACTCCTTTTTCATAGAAAGACGCTTTTTTAGAATGAGAGGGAATACGATAGATTAACGCCTCTTCACCTCTTCGTATGCCGAGACCTTTGATTACAAAGTCAGTTTTCATTTCTGGTTTTTGAATAACTCGACCTACTTCTTTAGCCAGTTCTCGGATGACCTTTTCCATTTTTCCTCCTGAGGTATAGATGGCCTTGTTAGGTGTCTTATTTTCGATGTTTTAGTAGTTCTACAACATGCTCTTTAATTTTGCTATCGCAAGGAAGTTGAGCACAGTACCTTCTTGAAACCAATAGAAGGTACTATCTAAGTTTGATTTTAAGGAATCAATTTGCTCAGTAGTTAAGCGTACCAAATATGCTCTCATTCGGATTTTTCGCGCTGTTGATGACAATTACGACATAGGCACCCTGGAGCTAAAAAATTACGAAACGTTAACGGCTAAGGTGCGACAGCAACGGCCTCTATCTCAATCATGGCATTGAGAGGGAGTTTTGACACTTCGATACAGGTTCTTGCGGGAAAATAATTGGCACCATGTTTAATGAAAAAATCATTATAAATTTCATTCACAATTGAAAAGCTCACCATATCGGTAAGATAAACGGTTGTTTTTACTACGTCTGACACATCAGTATTCGCATGTAGCAAAATGGCTCTCATGTTCTCTAGGCATTGAGTCGTTTGTTTTTCAAGGCAGGATTTAACCATCAAGCCTGATTGTGAGTGAAGCGGTAGCTGTCCGGAAGTGAAAATTAGCCCTCCAGAAATCACCCCTTGAGAGTATGGGCCAATAGCTTTAGGGGCTGACTGAGTTTCAATTATTTTTCGCATATTATTTAACCATAGGTTTTTGATGAATCAACAAAGCTATAGGATTGGGTAAAAAAACACTTATTATTTAACTATAATTAAAAATGAGATTTGAAGGGAACGGAGAAGCTAGGCAAGACAATTGCTTGCTTAGACCACTCACTAACTTTTAAATATCCTTTCCTTACTCCCTCTTGGCAGCACTGTTTTCATTGTGAAAATCGCGTAGCGTTCATTTCACTTTTATGATGGAGGAGAAAAGTGGCTGACAACCAAAGCACGCTAAAACTCAACCAAGTGAATTTAAAATAAAGGCGTAAAGTAGACCGCCCCGTATAAACCTTACCTCTCCTTAAACCCTCTACGCTGATAATCAATAAATAGTGAAAAAATCACTAGATACCCCACTTGCAACGCAATAATACTAATATCAACCGCCTCCCAAGGGTTAAAGTGAAGCTGAGTGCTTAAATAATAGACAAGATCATAAAGTAAAATAAACAGGTTATGGCAAGCATGAATGACAATGACTACTCCTAGGCGGCGATATCGCTCAAAGACCCAACATAGAAACGCCCCAGACATAAATGCGTCCAGCGCCCACTGGTGTATTGAAGCAAATATTAAGCTTGAGAGTAATGCGGCGTTAGTAACCCCAAAAATGGACCTGAAAATAACAAACAACAAATAACGAAACAGGAGCTCCTCTATCACGGGAGAAATGAGCACACCGTCTAGAGCGCTTCGCAACACACTCGACCAATCAATTACTCCATCAGAGGCCGAAAATAAAGGGGTAAAATTGTAGGATTGGGCCTGCCAAGATCCCGGGGAAAACCAATCAAAAATAATATATTGAAGATAATTTGATACGGAATTTAATGAAATCACCCCAATCAATATCAACGCGCCTTCACCCCATGTACATACGTTTCTGGGCCAAGAGGTTAAGTACTGCTTCCAATGCTTATCTCGCCGAGCACTAACAAATAGCACGAAAAAAGCGATAACAGGTAGAAAATAGTAGGCGAAAGCAGAGTAGAGTGCTCGATCCAAAGTCGGATTTAATGCCCACTCTCGGGTAATGCTCAGGTAGTAATCAAGCAGGACATAACTTGGAAAGAAATAGCCTATGTAAACCACCACCACAGCTGAAATCACTAACCGCATCGTAAACTCCAAAAAATTAATAACCATAAGGCAGTTCTTGCCGCTTTTATCATGTTGGTCGTTTAAGCTCACTTCGCGAACGTGCTGCGCTGGTAAGGCTCACTATAACGAGCCCTTTGCAAGAGAGGTGCACTCTATCAAGCGAATCTGGGAGCTAGCTTTTAATCCCACGGCCTAGGGTTACCCCCCAAAATTTTCCAACCTTATGAAGAGTAATTAATAATTTCATAGTTAAATTCCCCCTCTATTTAACTGGAGAGCGAAACCAATGTTTTAGGTTTTAAAGGAGTTATCTTCCCAAATAAATTGAATGGAATGTTAAAGTTTTTTCTATGGTTTAATTAT
>NZ_JBFRSN010000719.1:0-3262 GCF_041473595.1 Vibrio sp. 10N.222.46.A1 | reverse complement strand
GGCTCTAAGGATTATCGTGAGTAATACAAACGGACTAACTTTCGACCTCTTCCGGTTCCGCTTCTTCTTGTAGCTCTAGCAGGTTAATGGCTATCGTAACGAAATCGCTGTCTGTAATGATGCCCACGAGTTCGTGGTTCTCTACGACAGGTAAACAGCCCACTTTGTGTTTCTGCATATAAACAGCAGACTCTTTTAGTCCTGCGCGCGGCTCTACAGACATAACACTCTTGTGCATGATGTCATTGAGTGGTGTTGCAAGAGTATAGGATTGAGCTTGTGGGATGTTTTGTAGGCTAGATTCTTGAGCGGCAAGAACGTCTCGCTGTGTGACGACGCCAAGTAGTTGTCTGTCGGCATCAACAACCGGAATATGGCGGATATCAAGCGCTTCCATCATGTGCTTTGCATCGGCCAGTGAGTGTGAGCGCAATAGGGTATGAGGGTTGCGAGTCATCATATCTTCAACCTTGATCATACGGACCTCCTTCTTTTTTATTTGTTGCTATTACTATAGTTTTTTATCCAAAAAATAACTGAGATCTAACGCATTTTTGGGTGAGTTTCATGCAACTAATTTTGTTTTTTTTATGAGGGGGAATGGTCGTATTATTTTACGACTCTTTACAATAATCCAATGCTGTAAACCTTGCTATTGCGGCTCGTGTGCCTATACTAGCCCACTGCGAAATTTTTAGTCATGTTTACGATGTGTTTCTGGTAACGATTTACTTACCGAAACGATTGTTCGGCAACTTCGACTTATTATTCGTCAACGGCATAAATATCATCAACTAAGACAAGACTCGACACATGCAAGTTTCAGATTTTCACTTTGACCTACCAGATGAACTCATTGCTCGCTACCCTCAAGAGGAGCGCACAGCAAGCCGCCTACTTAAATTAGATGGCAATAATGGCAACCTAGCTGATGGTTCGTTTAAAGACGTTTTAGACTTGGTTGAGCCAGGTGATCTTGTTATTTTTAATAACACTCGCGTGATTCCTGCTCGTGTATTCGGTCGCAAGGCATCAGGCGGTAAGCTTGAAGTGTTGGTTGAACGTATGCTGGATGAGAAAAGCATTCTTGCGCATGTTCGTTGTTCTAAATCACCGAAACCGGGTACCAAATTGTTCCTTGGTGAGAACGATGAGTATGAAGCTGAAATGGTGGCACGTCATGATGCGTTATTTGAAATCCATTTCACATCCGATCAAAGCGTTTTAGAGATTCTTAACAGTGTTGGTCACATGCCACTGCCTCCTTACATCGATCGTCCAGATGAAGACGCCGATAAAGAGCGCTACCAAACTGTCTATAATGAAAAGCCGGGTGCAGTTGCTGCGCCAACAGCAGGCCTTCACTTTGATGACAAGCTAATGGCTGACATGAAAGAAAAAGGTGTTGAGTTTGCTTACGTGACGCTTCACGTTGGTGCTGGTACGTTCCAGCCAGTAAAAGTCGATAATATCAATGACCACCACATGCATGCTGAGTACGTTGAAGTACCGCAAGAAGTGGTAGATGCCGTTGCAGCTGCAAAAGCTCGCGGCGGACGCATCATTGCCGTTGGTACAACCTCTGTGCGTTCACTAGAAAGTGCGGCTCAAGATGCAGTGAAAAATGGCACTGAGTTAGTTCCTTTCTTTGGTGACACAGAAATCTTCATCTTCCCAGGTTATGAATATCAGCTGGTGGATTGCTTAATTACCAACTTCCACTTACCAGAATCAACGCTGATTATGTTGGTGAGTGCATTTGCTGGCTACGACAATGTGATGGGTGCATACGATCACGCAGTGAAGAGCGAATACCGTTTCTTCAGCTACGGTGATGCGATGTTCATCAATAAGAAAACGAGCTAATTTTAGCTGGTTATAAACGATATAAGCAGAATTTACGGGTGCTAGCAGTAGGCTAGGAGTCGGGCAGGGTGTCTGTCTAATCTCTCGCAAGGAATACGCGACCGCTCCTCATAGAACCCACTAGACTGAACTTTTGTTCGGCCTAAGGTTCTGAATTAACAGTCAGATTGTTTCTCTGGCATATTGGAGGCTTCGTGAAATTAAAATACGAACTTAAAAAAACTAATAGCGGCGCACGTCGTGGTCAACTTCAGTTTGAACGCGGTACCGTTGAAACCCCAGCATTCATGCCTGTAGGTACTTACGGTACGGTTAAGGGCATGACACCTGAAGAAGTAAAAGACACAGGTGCTGAAATCCTATTAGGTAATACATTCCACCTATGGCTACGTCCTGGTCAAGAAATCATGAAACTGCACGGTGATTTGCACGATTTCATGAACTGGAAAGGTCCTATCTTGACTGATTCAGGTGGCTTCCAAGTATTCAGCCTAGGCGCAACGCGTAAAATCACTGAAGAAGGTGTTCATTTCCGTAACCCTGTAAACGGTGACAAGATCTTCATGGACGCTGAGAAGTCGATGGAAATCCAAAAGGATCTAGGCTCAGACATCGTAATGATCTTTGACGAATGTACGCCTTACCCTGCGACGCATAAAGAAGCTAAAGACTCGATGGAGATGTCTCTTCGTTGGGCTCAGCGTTCTCGCGATCACTTTGATAAGCAAGAAAACCCGAACTCATTGTTCGGTATTGTACAAGGTGGCGTATACGAAGACCTTCGTGATGTATCCGTTAAAGGCCTAACAGAAATTGGCTTTGACGGTTATGCAGTAGGTGGTCTAGCAGTAGGTGAACCAAAAGAAGATATGCACCGCATTCTTGAGCACACATGTCCTCAACTGCCTGAAGATAAGCCTCGTTACCTAATGGGTGTAGGCAAACCTGAAGACTTGGTTGAAGGTGTTCGTCGCGGTATTGATATGTTTGACTGTGTTATGCCAACGCGAAATGCACGTAATGGCCACCTGTTTGTAACGGAAGGTGTGATCAAGATCCGTAATGCGAAGCATAAAACCGATACAACACCACTAGATTCAGATTGTGACTGTTACACTTGTAAGAACTACAGCAAGTCGTACTTACACCATTTGGATCGTTGTAACGAAATCCTAGGTGCTCGACTGAACACGATTCACAACCTGCGTTTCTACCAACGAGTAATGTCAGACATTCGTCAGTCTATCGATGAAGATCGCTTTGAAGAGTTCGTTGCAGAGTTCTACGCAAGAATGGGGCGTGAAGTGCCACCACTAGGTAAAGAATCTTAGTATTTCTTTTTTGCGAGCCCTATCTCTCTTCCGAGTGATGGGGCTTGAAAATAAAGGGATACGAC
>NZ_JBFRSN010000718.1:0-1000 GCF_041473595.1 Vibrio sp. 10N.222.46.A1 | reverse complement strand
CTTATAGTTACCTCTCCGATTTAGCCTCATACTCTGCAGATTCAAGCGGCAATAGCGCGACACAGCTTAAACGTGCAGCTCATTATTATGAGCCAAGACTTATCCATGCTCATGGTTACAAAGCCAGTTTGGTCAGCAAACTAATAAAGCTCCCACCTCGTTTAAACAACACCAAACAAATCACCACTTATCATGCAGGTGAAACCCCAACAGGCAAAGTATGGCTTTATGACTGGCTCGACCGTTACAGCAGCTTTCTTTCTGATCAGTCGCTCGTGGTCAGTGAGAAGATTAAAGCGAAAGTGCCGAGTAAAACCCATCAATTGAATAACTTTGTTAAGGTCCCAACCGGATTAACAAAGTCCCCTTCATCAAGCCCATTCCATGTTGGCTTTGTGGGACGATTAAGCCACGAAAAAGCGCCTGATCGATTTGTCGCATTAGCCAAACCGTTTCCTGATGTTCGGTTTGAGCTTTTTGGTGACGGGCCAGAAATGGAAGCGTTAGTTAAATCGCAGCCTGATAATGTTACCTTTCATGGGCATCAAACCAATATGGACGACGTTTGGAGCCAAATCGATTTGTTAATCATCCCTTCCCGCTTTGAAGGCTTACCTATGGCGGCATTAGAAGCCATGATTCGCGGCATTCCTGTCCTCGCCACCTCAGTTGGTAACTTGCCTAAACTCATCGAGCACCAAGTTAACGGCTACCTCGCCAATTCAGAAGCTGAACTAGAACAGTTTTTATCTTTGTGGATATCATTGTCGATTGAACAACGTGACTCTCTCAGAAGTAACGCGATAGAAACGGTCAAACACCAATATTCGCCACAAGCTGTTGTCCCGAAGTTGTTGGAAATCTACCAACTCGATCGTTAATCCTAGTCTTAGTAGATAACTGGTTATTTTAGCTTGATAATTTGGCCGTTTTAGTCAGTTTTATACTGATTCTCAAAATGACAAATCTCAACTTAAGATTATAGTCTTACTCCATAATC
>NZ_JBFRSN010000717.1:0-641 GCF_041473595.1 Vibrio sp. 10N.222.46.A1 | reverse complement strand
GAGGTAACTATAAGGGATGCTCAGCGCATTCAACTTTTCAACGATGATCGCTTCAGGATTAAACTTAGTCAAAAGAACGATTCGAATAGCCTCTGAATACTGAGCGCTTTCAGATATCAGGCCTTGTGCTAACTCTAAAACATGCGTTTCTATGCCTCCAAAAGTTTGGCTGTCGATCAACAGCCAAATCTCGTGAAGGTTTACGTTGAGTACACCTTGGCTAGGCTTGATTGTACTCATCTTCCGATTCCCAAGCCTGTTTCTTACGATAAACAGTAGAAGGGCTAAGTTCTAACAGCACGGCAGCGTTTAACACATTCCCATCGCAATGATTGATGGCATGTTGAATAGCTTCGCGCTCTATTTGCCACATTGGACGAATAGCACCTTCGCTTGTTGTAAATGCGGGCGTCATCGGATCGTTGTTAGCGGGGACAACTGAGGATTGCTCCAACTCTTCCGGTGTAATAGGTGGCAACTTAGCTTCTGGTGCTTCCACAACAGCAGCTTGGGGCGCAGCTACTCGAATAGGTGTCACTGATTTCGTGGCTTGAGCTGCGTCTACTTTATTAATCGGAGGCGGTAACATGTCTTTGGTCACGCTCGTTTCATTGTTCAACACCACGATGTTACGGATGATG
>NZ_JBFRSN010000716.1:0-7689 GCF_041473595.1 Vibrio sp. 10N.222.46.A1 | reverse complement strand
GTTCAAGATGCTATTTCCCACCTGCAAGCTAATCAATCAACCCCTATAGCGCTGGAATCTCAGTCAGGAATCCAATTTACGGTTTACATTTGCGCAGAGCAAGATGTGGTGTTAGGTGTAGTTTCTCACAAAATTTTGAGTGGTGAAGTGTGCTGGAAAGAAATATTCGAAGTTGTGAGTGCTTTATATAATCATGGCCTTTGCACCATAGAGCAGAGAAAGCAGCCCACAGAGATAGGAGGTTTCACGCCAATTCAAAAGCTTGAAGCTCTTTCGACATCTTGTTTGCCATGGATTAAGCGTTCTACACAGGATATTGACTTAGTACAAACCGGTGTCAGTGAAAATGTTTGTTCGTATTTACAAGTATCAGTACCACGTAAGTTTACGACTTCTATTCAAAGAGAGACCTTCGAGAATCGCCTTGGTAGGACGATGAACGAAGTAGAAATCCTCTCAGCTACTGCGGTGCTGTTCGCTCGTTACATCACCGAGTCTAATGATCTCGATAGTCTTGATGTGTTCATGCCGGTTGATATCAGTCAGAAAAATCGAGAAATTAATGGCGCGATGATTGAGACTGGTTTGACTTATCTCTGTTTAGGGCAGCCAATTTCAGACTTAGGCCAAGCTGTTGGCGACCTTACTATGAGGCTAACCGCTGCTCAGTCTCAGACCATCGAGTCAACAGAGTTTTCTCAATCAGCAGCTTTAGTGACTTGGCTTGTAGATCCGGCTGACTATTTGTCACTTGATGATGTGGAGGCTGTGAAATTACCGACTGCACCGCTTCATCCGAAGTTTGAAATCTCTCTTGCGGTTGGCATTAACCGACAAGGTGCCCTGTCATTTGAGTTAGTTACGGGGGTAACGGTTTCTCCTCACTTAGGAGCGTTTCTATTTGAGCAATTTATTGCCTACATTGATGGTCAAAAAGTCACTAAACCTGCATTGGCAAAGCAGGATGTAAAAGCAGCACCGTTGGTGAATGAAAGTGCCGAGCCAGTTTCAATTTTTGAAAAGACAATACTCGCTGAATTTAGAGATGCACTTTCTATAGAAAGCATGAACAAAGACGATGACTTCTTTGATTTTGGTGGTCATTCGCTTATTGGTACTCGAGTCATTGGTCGCTTGTTGAAGGACCATGGGATTGAAGTGAGCATTGAAGACTTATTCACCTACCGAACTGCGACTGAACTGGCTAAGCACGCTAAGCCAATAACCCCCACGGTTATGCCGGCATCAGTTGAAGCATCAAGTCCCGTTTCTGAGATAAATTCTACTGCCGAACTCATTTTGGCTGAGTTTAAAGAGGCTTTAGTTTCGGATACGATGACCGCAACGGACGATTTCTTTGACTTCGGAGGGCACTCATTGATTGCAACTCGAGTTATTGGTCGATTACTGACTCACCATGGTATTGAAATCAGCATTAATGATCTTTTTGGCAACCCGACGGCTCAATCGCTTGCCGAACAAGCTGTGCCGAAAAGTACCGAGTTTCTTGAGTCTTCGGCATCTCTTACCGATGTTGGTTCTTCGCTTGCTCCATTGTCGCTCGCTCAGAATTCTCTGTGGAAGGCGATTCCCAAATACGCCAAATTTGGACTCAATACGATTTTTAACTTGCCGTTTGTTTTACGCTTTTTCGATGAATTGGATGAAGTGGCTTTTGGGGAAGCTTGCCGCGATATTCTAGTTCGTCATGCCACTCTAAGAAGCCATTTTTATGAACATGATGGTAATCCATGCCAACAAGTGGTTGATGTCAGTGACATCGGCAATTACAAATGGTTTTGGACTTCAGATGAATGTGAAATCGAAGATAGGGATGAGTTTCTTAAACAAGAGGCAATCCATCCCTTTGATTTAGAGAAGGAGTTCCCTCTTCGAGTAAGATTCATCCGTTGCAAGGATACGGGGCAGCAGTTCTTGTCCTTCTTGTTCCACCATATTGTTCAAGATGAATGGTCAGTGAATTTGATGATGGATGAGCTTAATTTAGCTTATAAACTGCGCGTTCAAGGTCAATCACCGGAATGGAGACATGAAGCTCTTCCAATGCACGAGTATGCTCGTATGCAGAGAGGTTCTGGAACACATCAGAAGCACCTCGATTATTGGTTGGATAATCTAAAAGATGTGCCGTGGTCTACCCCTATATTCCCTAAGAGTCACCCTTTATCAGAGAAGGCTGATCCTCAAGGGGCTAAAGGTGGTTGGGTTATCGTTGAAATTGAAGATAACGTAAGGGATGGGTTATATGCACTTGCCAAGCAGCAAAGCGCATCGCTATTCAATGTTGTTTATGCATCTATTGCAGCGGCACTCAATGTTGTTGGTGCACCCAATAAGCTCATAGTAGGAACCTCGGCTTCGGGCCGACAAGACGTTGAGTATTATGACACGATAGGTTACTTCACCACCGTAGTGGCGCATTTAGTGAATTTTGAACGCGTCCGTACGGTGGCTGAACTGGTAGCCCAAGTGAAACATACGATTAATGATTCTATGCCATATGGCGATATTCCTATCGACCTTATTGAAGAAGGTTTGGTTGGGGGGGATCCCGATGTGGATGGGCACATGTTCGAAGTCTTTATTCAACTTCACGCCAAAAGTAAATTTAGTGGTGCTTTTGAATTGTCTAATGGTGACAAAATCAACTTCCAGCAGGTTGATTCAGATCGAAGCGAATCTGGTTTAGGACTTCAGTTCGAAGTGTTAGAAGAAACCGTCAATGATGAGCAGGTGCTACGTGTAATGATGAGCTACCTTACTGAAAACTACAGTCAAGCTCAGGTTGATCTTCTGTGTGACACACTAAGAGCTCTGTTTGCAGAATTTGCTTTGAGCTCAAAGGGGGATCAGTTGCTCGAAGCAATTAAAGACCGCGTGGTTGAACCCGCAATGTTCTAAAACCGTAGGTAGATTACTCGTCCAAGAAACCATGCGTAACCTTGAGCAGCATCAAGTCTATTCTTGATGCTGCGCTTTCCCAAGTAACTGAATGGCTAGAGCTATTGAGTTAAGCAATCAAACAGCTAATTGGCTAAATAAGCAAATAGCTAAAGGTTACTTAGGGGATATTGTTTAACTTAAATGAATCAGAAGTTTATGAGCCTATCGACACCGGTTAAATCCAACATTACCTCTCGACTAAATGGAAATAACCTTAAACTTGCATACGATAATCGCGTTATTTGTGAAAATCTCGAACTTAATATTCCTGAAGGTAAATTTACGGTCATTGTCGGACCCAACGGGTGCGGAAAGTCTACCTTATTGAGAAGCTTGTGCCGCTTGTTGAAACCTTCTCAAGGTAAAATTTGTCTTGATGGTCAGAATATTCAAAAGGTGCCAGCTAAAGAGTTGGCGAGAGAGTTAGGGTTACTGCCGCAAAGCTCACAAGCTCCTGAAGGGATTCGAGTCGTTGATTTGGTGGCAAGAGGTCGCTACCCGCATCAAAAACTGTTTAAGCAGTGGAGCTTAGATGATCAAGAGGCGGTCTTTCAAGCGATGGAAGATACTGGTGTCACCGATTTGGCCGAGAGGCAGGTCGATGAACTCTCTGGAGGTCAGAAACAACGAGTTTGGATCGCCATGGTATTAGCGCAAAAGACACCGATAGTATTACTTGATGAGCCAACAACTTATTTGGACGTCGCACACCAGATTGATTTGTTGGAGTTGTTCCGTAGCCTCAATAGAGAAAAAAAACATACTATCGTTGCCGTGCTGCATGATTTGAATCAAGCCTGTCGTTATGCAGATCACCTGATTGCATTTGCTGGTGGAGAAATTGTCGCGCAAGGCGAACCTAAGTCTTTAATTGACGCCAAACTCGTTAAGCAAGTATTTGGCTTAGATAGCGTTATTATTGATGATCCTGTAAGTCATACTCCATTGATTGTGCCTCTGGGGAAGTAACTCGTATGACTTTTTTGTCAGGTTTGCAATTGCTCACCTTTGGCTCGCAAAATATTAAGGTTTGGCAGTACCACTTTGAACGACAAAGGTATACAGATTGCCTTTTTCAAGAACTTGACGTCGCGTTACCAAATGAAATGAAGCGTTCAGTAACTAAACGAAAAGCGGAGTTTATTGCCGGTCGCAGGGCGGCATTGCACGCATTACGCATTGAAGGGTGTGATTGCCTCGAACTGCCCATCGGTGAACACCGATCACCGGTTTGGCCCGAGGGTTGGATTGGAAGCATTTCTCATACCGATGATCTAGCGGTAGCGACGGTCAGTTCATTAAGTGACGTGAGCTTTGTTGGTTTGGATGTTGAAGAGCTCATCAACGAAAACCAGGTTATGTCACTCATGCCTATGTTTGTTAGCCCTCAAGAAATAAAGCACTTAGCCGGGACTCACCTTCCCATTCAATGGTTTGTCACCTTAGTGTTCTCTGCTAAGGAAAGTATTTTTAAAGCCATCTATCCCTATGTTAAGACTTATTTAGAGTTCAGCGACTCAAAGCTAATGAGTATCGATATGGATAAAGGCGAGGCACATTTTCAACTGTGTGAGCGCGGAGAAAAGGCGTTTGGCGAAGCACTAAATCTGTGTGTGTATTTCTTTTTTAAGCAAGGTAAAGTTTATACATTGGTACGCGAACCTCGCCAAGCTTGATTTGATCCAAGAAATTGTTTGTATATATTTCTAAGTCTTTTTGTACCTAAATGTGGACTATTGGCATTATTTTGGGCTCATGTGCCTTTTTCTTAAGATACATCTTGTTGATATCATTTATTTTTTCTAGCATGTAACTAAGAGAAATGGATTAGAGGCTCTAATGATAATCTGGTTACAACTCAAACGTTGGGTCAAAGCGAATATCTTTGTTTTGAATGGTAAAAACCTACTGTTTACTTTCCTCGGCTACGTGTTTTTATCGTGGTCGACATTGTATTTAGCGGGTGAAACGGACTTAACCAACTCGTTTACTACATTTGCATACTATTTAGTCGTGACGGCTTCTACGGTTGGTTATGGCGATTTGTCACCGACGACGGAAGCGGGGCGATGGATTGTTATTTTGTTTGTTATCCCTGGAGGGCTCAGCCTTTTCGCTGCTTTACTGGGTAAGGTGGCAACAGAAGGTGTTGAATATTGGCGAGCGGGCTTGTTAGGTAAAAGGAGAGTTAGAGTGGAAAACCACATTTTGATGTTGGGGTGGAATGAACAAAGAACCATTCATCTCATCCGTATGCTGCAACATGAAGAAACGGGCAAGCGACCAATCGTATTATGTACGCGTTCAGATATCGAAAATCCGTTACCCGGTGAGATCAATTTCGTTAAGGTAAACAGCTACACCGATGGTAAAGAGATGGAGAAAACGGGCATTGAGTCAGCCAGCTGTATTCTTATTGATAACCCCGAAGACGACATCACGCTGTCTGCAGCGCTTTATTGTGCGAACCGAAACCCTAAGGCTCATCTTCTGGTTTACTTTAAAGATGAGGCGTTGAGCGATTTACTGCATCAACATTGCCCAAACTCTGAATGTATTCCGGCAGTGGGTGCCGAAATGCTGGCTAAAGCTGCGGTTGATCCCGGTTCAAGTGCGCTTCATCAAGAGCTTTTAAGCTCAACTAGAGGTATGACACAGTATTCGACGTATTACCCTAAAGATGCCGAACCTGTAACCGTTGCGCCTATTTTCTCTGTATTCAAAGAGAAGTATAAAGCAACGCTGATCGCGATTGATACGGGGAGTGGTATAGAGCTTAATCCGGAGTTAGACCAAGTTGTCAGCAGCGGTACTAAGTTGTTTTACATTGCCGATGAGCGAATTGATCATTTCGATTGGAAAGGCTTTTAGACGGCTATTTAGTCTCTCCTGAAGCGAAAGAAGGCCTCATTGTGAGGCCTTCTTACTATCGTTCGAATATAGCGCAGCTTATTTCTTTTATATCTCTCGCTTTAGAGAGAATGGAAAATTATTGAGCTTCGGCTAATGCGATACCGCGTTGCGTTAACCCGCAAAGCATCACTGGCACAGCATTAAAGATCTCTTCAAATTGCTCAAGGCCTTCGATGCCTTGTTCTGCAAGCGTAGCAATGGAAGTTTCTGGATCGTAAAGCATGCTTAGTGAAAGCAACACGCCGCCGACCAATGCGTTGTCTTCGCTGTCTTCGGGCATCAGTGTTTCCCAATCATCACGGGCTATCTGCCAACCTTGAAGTAAGCCTTCACAAAAATCGCGAGCTGCTGTATTTACAACTTCTGCATCATCTAATTGACAAGCTTCAGGCCATACCCAAGTACCTTCGATCAGTTCTGGGCGGGTTTTGTTCCAAAGCGCGATGATAACTTCAATGTAGCTTTCCAGCTGTTCACCGTCGGTAAAAGGCGCGACTTCTTCGCCACCCCAAAGGAATGGCAGCCATTCATGAGGGGTTAACACATTTGGAGCGGCTGCCATTGCAGTGACAAAGCCCATGGTTTTGTGTTCTGTGATTAGCTTTCCTTCCAACTCTGGAAGCGCAAGAATATCTTGTAAAGTCAAAGTGAGGTACCGTAAAAGGGAACATATTTGTGCTTATAGTACCAATGAACTTGCGCCAATCAAGCTTCATCTAAAAACGCTTGATGTCATTAGTGATAAACACTAGGTTAAACAGAAAGAAAATAACAAGATAATTATGCAAATACGCTCGTCTCTCAAGAAAAAAAGTATGGTAGCGCTTGGTGTATACCTCGCAATGTTCATTGCCATTGTCGGTAGTGTGACGTATTACGTCGTAGAATCTCCTGTACGCGCTAAGTTGCAACAAAACCTCGACTTACGTACACAACTGTTATCGGAATTGATTACAGCACCCCTCGGCAGCTCTCAAGGTTTTGTTGATAGTTTGGTTGGTTTCGCTCAGGCGCAGCGCAGTGATACTGATGTTATACCGTTATTTATTAAGTCAATGTTGGCGGCGAGCGATGACACGATCGTCAGCGCAGGTATTTGGCCAGAACCGCATGCATTGGATTCTGATAAAATCCTTAACAGTTATTTTTTCAACAAAGCCGACGATGGTGATATTGACCAGCTCTTTTCTTATAACAACCCCAAAAATGCGCCTTATCAGAACGAATATTGGTATACATCTGTAGTAAACAAAGCGCAGGGTACCATTGCATGGAGCAATGTGTATATTGACCCATATACACATGTTCAAATGATCACAGCATCTTCACCTTACTATTACGATGGAACTTTTGCAGGTGTCGCGACGGTGGATCTCTCACTCGAAGAGTTGCTCGGCTTTATCAAGAACCATGCGGAAGAATACAACCTTGGTATTACTCTAAGAGACAAACTCAACCAAGTGTTGGTTTCTCATAACTTCAATCTCGTTGATGGGATTTATATTAGTAGTAACCAATTTGGAGAGTTTGGATGGCAAGTGGATGTCGTCAACTCAAAATCACGAGTAGCAGACGAAGTGTTTCGTCAGGTAATGAGCGTTGAAGGCGGTATTGTGCCGCTGTTGTTGTTGTGTGTCATGGCCGGTTATTACTTACTGAACCGCTATTTGATAAGCCCAATCACAACGATTGCCGCCCAAGTTGATAGTTCTAAAGCGGGCGAGATCATCGATGTTGACTACTCTAGTGATGATGAAATCGGACATTTGATCAAAACCTTCAACGAAAAAACCATCTATCTCGAAGCTGAGA
>NZ_JBFRSN010000715.1:0-4197 GCF_041473595.1 Vibrio sp. 10N.222.46.A1 | reverse complement strand
TGATGCATTTGTTATGCGTACGGTTTATCCGATAGTTTCAACCATTCAGATTCTGAAGGCATTGTGGCAAATTCTTCGACGTTATCGCAGATAAATGCCTCATCCCAGTTTGCTCGCGAATTAACATAGACATGAGCCTTGATTGTTGTTTCTAAATCTTCGGACATCAATCCTGCCGGCACCCAATATTTATCTTTGCTTGAGCTAAGGTTCGGT
The DNA here is from genome assembly GCF_041473595.1 of Vibrio sp. 10N.222.46.A1. Taxonomy (NCBI): domain Bacteria; kingdom Pseudomonadati; phylum Pseudomonadota; class Gammaproteobacteria; order Vibrionales; family Vibrionaceae; genus Vibrio; species Vibrio sp. 10N.222.46.A1. Next base: position 3,981 of record NZ_JBFRSN010000715.1, on the reverse strand, counting down.
ACAGGGCTTCCACAACACTGACAAAATTCCGATTTAAAGCCTGAACTTGAAACATAACGACCAATAGAATTTGTACTCGAAAGCCATTTGAAATTATCCGCTTTAACAATTAAAGCTGAATTCGATGACGACCCAGATACTTTGCGACAAAGCGAACAATGACATTGATAAATCGGAGGTAAGGCACCAGATAGCTCAAACGACACCTCGCCACACAAACAAATACCTTTCAAACTCAAACTCCCTTAATCAAAAAAGTACGCTTAGACATAATGACCCCCACGAAAGGTGCTAGCCTCCAATATCGTGGGTTAGCTTAAAGCCAGAGCCATAATTAGTGCGTCAAACAACTAAATTTGGAGGCTAGCATGAATAAAGATAGCATAATTTTTATTGGCTTAGATACGCATAAGTCATTTATTCAAGTCACTGTATTACAAGAACATCGTGGGGCAAATCCACAACACCTTGGCCGTATTAAATCGAATAAGTCCGCGTTGATTAAATTGGCCAAACAACTGCAATCCAAGTATCCAAAAGCCACTCTGCACTTTGTCTATGAAGCAGGGCCATGTGGTTACTGGACTTATCGCTTAATGACGAGCCTTGGACACTGCTGCTATGTCGTCGCTCCATCACTTATACCTAAAAAGCCAGGCGATAGAGTTAAAACCGACAAACGAGACGCTGCAAAGCTCGCCAAGCTGTTAAAAGCCGAAGAGCTCACACCCATCTATGTACCGGAAGTAGAAGATGAAGCTATTCGAGACCTCTCACGTGCCAGAGAAACCGCAATGAAAGATCTCAAAGACGCAAAGTTCCAACTCAAAGGCTTTCTTCTTCGCAATAATATCCAAGCGACGGTGAATGATAACTGGTCTAAAAAGCATCTACGGTGGCTAACCGACCTCATTCTTCCTCATCATAGTCAGCAAATCGTTTTACAAGAGATGATCATTACCATCAATGAGCGAATGCAACGGCTTCAACGACTCGATAATGAACTACTCCATCAAGTCAAAAACTGGCGATACTATCCTGTGGTGAAAGCCATTCAAGCTATGCGTGGAGTCCGGTTACTCGTAGCACTCGGCACAATAGCCGAACTGGGTGACTTACGACGATTTGATCATCCAAGAAAGCTTATGGCTTACCTCGGACTCGTTCCAACAGAAAACTCCAGTGGCGGTAAAACTCGTCGTGGCAGCTTAACAAAGTGTGGCAACAGTCGGGCCAGACGGTTGCTGGTCGAAGGCGCACACACCTATAAGCACAAAGCGAACATCTCTGTAGAGCTCCAACTAAGGCAAGAAGGACTGCCTAAAGAGATCGTCGATATCGCTTGGCTGGCCCAGCAAAGGTTATGTCGTCGTTACCAACGACTGCTACAAAAAGGTAAACACCGAAATGTCGTTGTGGTCGCCATCGCTAGAGAGATGATCGCTTACATCTGGGCGATTACTCGTGAAGTTGTCATCAGCGATGTGGATCCTAAAACTCGAATCGCTCGATTACCGGCATGAAGAAAGAATTAGTGTTATCGCATTGGATAAAGCATCGGGAGTGGCACAAACACCGACGGCGTTAGGACGGCAATATAGCTTCGGCTGTATTGAACCACGAGCATAGACTGAAGACAGGTGCCACGACGGAACAAGTAAGGTAGGCTCTACTCATCAAACGATGAGCAATCCACGTATATCAGCATGAGAACCGACGACATTACTTGCTTCATCTATGCGGTAACACTATCCCCTAAGCAACAAGAAAGGCTCTGATAATACAGGAGAGAAACTTCTACGTTTTTAATTGACAGTGGGGGTCATATCAACGAATGACATGGATTCCCCCTACCGAAGATCTGCCACACTTATGTGGTACTTAAATGCATCGGAGGCACCATGTCTGATTATTCTTATTTCTGCGGTATCGACCTAGCTAAAAACCACTTTAGTCTTCATGCCGTAGACCAAAATGGTAAGGTCATACTTCATAAGTCAGTAACTCGCTCTAAACTACTGACTACAATAGCAAATATGCCACTCATGCGTATAGGCGTTGAAGCGTGTGGTGGTGCACATTATTGGGCAAGAACACTCAATACACTCGGTCACGACGCCCGCATTATGGCCGTTAAATACGTAATTCCTTATCGAACTAAGGGAAAAAACGACCTTAATGATGCTGTTGCCATATGCGAAGCTGTTCAGCGACCATCAACTCGCTTTGTACCCGTAAAATCCCCCGAGCAACAAGCCATCTTATCGGTACATAGAATGAGAGAGCATTGGGTTCGTGAACGTACCGCGCTTATGAATCGCATGCGTGCCCTACTCTCTGAGTTCGGGTTGGTCATTCCTGTTGGCCGCTCTTCGTTAATGAAACAGGTTCCCTTAATGCTGGAAGACGCAGAAAATGAACTGCCACACCTCGCAAGAACGGTGATTGCCGATGCTTATCACCACCTTGGAGAATTGAATCAACGTATCGCCGATACTGAACAAGTCTTCGATTCTTTTGCTAAGGTCAGCACTAATGTTCAACGAGTGATGAAGGTTCGGGGCATTGGACCTCAAACCGCGACTGCGATACTCGCTTCGATAGGCAATGGCACTCAATTTGATAAAAGCCGTGATTTTTCTGCTTGGCTAGGACTCGTACCAAAGCAATATTCGACGGGAGGAAAGCCTCGCTTAGGTCGAATAACCAAACACGGCGACAAATACTTACGAACACTATTAGTTCACGGGGCAAGGACAGTCATTGCCAACCTTGGCGACAAGCAAGATAAGCTAAGTCAGTGGTGTCGAGGCGTTCTAGAACGAAGAGGAATGAACCGAGCGATAGTGGCACTTGCCGCGAAGAACGCACGAATTATATGGTCGCTTTTACACAATCAAACCGAATATGAAAACTATGCTGCTTAAGTAGAAACCTAAGCAGCATAAAGAGTTAAACCCACCGGGTCATTGCAGACGCTAATGATGGAGATAGGTTAAGACCACTTGCGGAGAGCCTGTTAATGCGGCGGACACACCAGATGTCATCTAACGAATAAGGCACCGCAGTCGCGCAAGTCATCAGGGCCACGACGTATGCGAATCGTCGATAAGTAGGCCGAATGTAGAGCGGCAGTCCAAAACCCATCAACATAAGTTTAGCGGATGTTTGACAACCGGGGGAATCCATGTAGCCGTGTTAAGGGGTGAGCAACGCAATACCTAAGCCGCCGCATACCACCTTAATCACTTAAACCAACGCATGGTAAAAATGCCATGCGTTGCGAATCCATCTTGAACAGTTTGTTATATTTTTTTGTTACCTAAGATTAGATTCATTGCTTTCTTTAGCGCAACTAGCCCATCCTTATCTCTTGGTAAAACATTGAGTAAAACATCTTCATCAAGGTATTCATCAAAATAATACTCTCGACCATGTTGAAGTGGTTGCCACTTATTTGTTACACAAAAATCTTCAATTTGCTGAAATATATTCTCAAATATTCTTCTAGAAGACTCACTGGCTTTTTCAACCATATCAAAGAAATCAACTTTCTCATGACCAAGGTCATAACCAAATTGATGCCCACGGACAACCATTAATTTTGTACTTGGCTCTCCCATACCCAAGTAATTAACATTCTCTCTTACTCTTCGAAGTGTTTTGTAATCCATATCATCTTTCCAATGAAGTTGATCCTCAAGCCACTTTTCAATTTTGTTATGTTTCATACTTTTCATATTTTCCAGGTGGAAAGTATGATCAGTATTAATGAGAGCAAATCCCACATGAAATACAGCATAGTAATATCCGATAACAGCATTCATATAATTATTACTTTCTTTTGCCGCTTCAGCTGAGCCCCACATCGCAGCCCCCCATGCTATATGAGAACCTATATTCATTTCTCTTAGGTGTTGTTCTTTATCGTCCATTAAAACTCCATAAATAAATTAAAAATATAACATTTTAATATCGTGC
>NZ_JBFRSN010000714.1:0-2511 GCF_041473595.1 Vibrio sp. 10N.222.46.A1 | reverse complement strand
CGAAGAACACCTAGTTTGCGCACTAAATAAGCTAAACGATCAAAATTATCCAAGTAAAATACAGGTAATTATTATTGATGATGGCTCCACAAACAACGCAATCAGTAGAGTTAAAGGGTGGATTGATAATACAGAGATGAACCATGACTTCCAAATAATAGAAAGGTCAGTAAATGGTGGTAGAAAAGGCTTCGCTTTAGATCATGTACTCGACCTTGGTGTAGCCACTGGTGATGTTTATGTTGTGGTAGATAGTGATACTTATATCGAGCCCAATGGGATCTATGAGTTGGTAACCAAGCTTTGGTCTGATGAAAAATACGCCGCGGTTTGTGGATATATTACACCAGAGAATCATGAAGATAGTTTTATAGGTAAATTGCAACATTATGAACATATCAGCTTTTATGGAGCGATAAGAGCAGCGCAAGATAAGTTGGGTTGTGTACCAGTACTAGCGGGTGCATTCGTTGCTCATCGAGCTTCAGTGGTGAAGAAGTTAGGGGGCTGGAGCGAGTGGTTAGTCGAAGATATAGCGTGGTGCTGGAAAGCAATATCAAACGGCTATCGCACGGGCTATGCACCTAAAGCAAAGGCAACAACGCAATGTCCAACGGACGCAAAAGGATTATTTAATCAACGGAGGCGCTGGGCTCGTGGCCGAGTTGAAGCTTATACAGAAGCGTGGAAGACGCATTGGGTAGCAGGTCTATGCGCATCCCCTTGGTTTCTATTGACTGCGGTACAGTACATATTTCCATCTAGCATTATTTTATTTGGCTTTATGATTGCATTGGGAATTTGGATTCCCATTGTAATCGGCGCTGCCAATATAATGATTTACTTTTTACTAGTGCAGTCCTATATAAAAGATTTTGATTTATCTAGTGATTTGTCAAATCGGCAAATGTTTAAAGCACCAATATATTCAGCATTGCTAGAGTCTATAACATGGCTTCCAAATTTACTTGGTTATTCAGATGAGATTTTGGGCAAGAAAAAAGGCTGGTTAACAAGATAGTTTCTATGAGCGCAGTACTCTTTACTGTAATTTAATATAAGGAAATAACTTATGTATAACTTAAATGTTGAAGAAATTTCAATGGTTGATGGTGGTGGTGATGGGAACGCTAGTGATTATCCAGCATCTCCAGGATCAAATAGACCAATGTCTCAGACCAAAGGAGCTGCAACAGCTGCTTCTGCTGCGGCATGGGCTGGCGCATTTGCTGGATGTATGGCTGCAACTGGTGGACTTGGTGCTATCGGCTGTGCAGCAGCTGCAACAGCAGCAGCCGCTGGAACTGGAGGCGCGGGAAATACCAACTAACTAATAAGCTACAGCCCTTAAATCAAGGGCTGTATAATATAGGAGAAATTTATGGATGTTAAACATCTTTTCCCTAACGAACAATGCAGAGTATTAAATGGCTCAATTATTGTTTTTAATGGTTCAATATTCGGTGGGGTTAGAATTAAGCAGAATGAAGAAGGATATATTGTTTGTTCTTCATCTGAAATCAAATCTATTTCTTTGGTCTTAATGGTATTTTCTATTTTGTTGATGTTCTTTGTAGTTCGACTTGATATGCCATTATTTTATGTAGCGTTGATTTTAGGGGTGATCGTTCAATCATTATCTATTGTTATTACCGAATTTCGCATTCTTTATATTAAAACAAGAATTTACACATGTTATGGTAATTTACATGATAATTAGAGATATGGAATGTAAAATGAAATTTTTTGTAATAAATTGGGCATTGACGAATAACTGCAACTACAAGTGTAGCTACTGTCACTCAGATCTGCATAGTGGCTCGATTAAAGCTCCATCGTATGAATTTGTAGTTCAGTTTATAGATGAAATATTTAAATATTCCAGAAAGTTGGGACTGAAACCATATTTTGAATTTGGTGGCGGTGAAGTGACTATACTTAGATATTTTAGTGACCTAATCAAATATATCCATAAAAATACTGGGTTAGTCAGCATTGTTTCAAATGGTTCGAAATCTTTGAAGTGGTGGAGTGAAAACGGTAAATTTTTAAATGGTGTAAGCTTGAGCTACCATTTAACAGATATCAAGAGCGAGTCTCATTTTATTGACATATCAAAGGTTCTTGAGGCGTCTCAAGCCACTCGCTTTCACGTCAATATAATGATGATTCCTGAGCGGTTTGATGACTGTTTAGAGTTTGCAAACCGGCTAAAACAAGAAGTTCGTTGCTCTATAGCTTTGCAGCCACTTTTTGAAGGCTTTGGACATGGTGGGATTACTAATAAGTACTCATATACGACCAAACAAGAGCAAATAATGAAAGACTTCAGAGGGCGACCAGAGATCAAAAAGCTTCCTCCAGCAATGGCTGAGTTAGAAGTAAACTATGCAGATGGCAAAACCGAGAATCTATCCACTTTTGATTTAATTGCCAATGATCAAACTAATTTTGTTGGTTGGGATTGTTATGCAGGTATTGATAGCTTAGTCGTTACGTTTAGTGGTGATA
>NZ_JBFRSN010000713.1:0-6837 GCF_041473595.1 Vibrio sp. 10N.222.46.A1 | reverse complement strand
GTTTCTAAGCGAGCGTTTTCAACCACAAAAGCTTGAGTATTAAAACGTCCTTTATTGTGCTCGTTACGAACCGTGTCACGCAAGCGTTTAACTAGCTTAAGCATCATGATTGCTTGCTTGTCACTACTAGGCATGCGAAAAGCGGTGCTTTCGCCCCCTTGGTGGTTCTCTTTAAGCTGAGTGATTTGTTGCTTTACGCTTTCGATGCGTTGGGCAAGCTGCTTATTTTTAGGATCGAGTTCATACATATTAACTAATGCATCAAGAATTCGATTGTTTAAGCATATAAGAAGATCTTGGCTAAACGGCATGTGGTGAGCATTGCCAATTAACTCTTCTGTTCCATCTATAATGGTTAGATAACGAGAAGCTTCCTGTTTCTTCGTTGTTTCTACCTTAACTTTGTATTGAAGCATGATGTTGTAGCCTAAAACCAACACCAAAAGCACGGCTACCAAGGCGATTATTAAACCAATATTCATATATTTGTGTCTGCTTATTGTTTTCTATAGCTAACTAGAGAGGATACACGATTCCATTGTGTATAGGCACTTGTAAATTACAATTTTTGATTATCTCTTGTTGAGCGCAATCGGCAATCAAAATTTACTAACTAATGTGTGAGAATGAGGAGTGGCTTACAAAGCGTCAGTGATGTTTTTATTTGTTACGCTTTAAAAGCTCGATATTTCTGTCATTTTAGTTCTCGAAGCGTTATAACTATTAATTATATTACACGAGACTATAACGCTCTATTTGCAAATAAGTTAGCGCAGAAATGAGTAAAGGATTACGAGGTTAGATATGAAGTTACAGCAACTGAAGTACATTGTTGAGGTTCTAAACCATAACCTAAATGTTTCAGCGACAGCAGAGAGTTTGTACACATCTCAGCCCGGCATAAGTAAACAGGTTAGATTACTTGAAGACGAGCTAGGCATTCAAATATTTGAGCGTAGCGGTAAGCATTTAACTCAGGTTACACAAGCCGGTGAGGATATTATTCGTATCTCTCAAGAGATTTTGGCTCGTGTTGAGAGTATTAAAGCGGTTGCGGGTGAGCACACTCATCCTGAGATGGGCACATTGAATATTTCAACCACTCATACTCAAGCTCGTTATGCACTCCCTGATGTTATTAAAGGTTTCACGGCGCGTTATCCAAAAGTGTCGCTTCACATGCATCAAGGTACGCCAAGCCAGATGTCAGAAGCGGTAGCTAAGGGTACAGCGAACTTTGCGATTGCAACGGAAGCGCTACACCTTTATCAAGATGCAATTATGCTGCCTTGTTATCATTGGAACCGTTCGATCGTGGTAACGAAAGATCACCCTCTTGCACAGAAACGAAATATCTCGATTGAAGATCTTGCCGCTTATTCTCTCGTGACTTATGTATTTGGTTTTACTGGCCGTTCCGAGCTGGATACAGCATTTAACAAAGTAGGCTTAACACCGCGTGTTGTGTTTACCGCGACGGATGCTGATGTGATTAAAACTTATGTTCGGATGGGGATCGGGGTGGGTGTAATTGCAAGCATGGCGATTGACCACGAGCAAGATACAGACTTGGTTGCTATTGACGCGAGCCACTTGTTTGGTGCGAGTACCACAAGTATTGGCTTTAGAAAGGGTACTTTCTTACGTTCTTACATGTTCGATTTCATGGAGCGTTTTGCACCGCACTTAACTCGCCCAGTAGTTGAGCAAGCTATTTCTTTGAAATCGAATGAAGAGATCGAAGAGATGTTTAAAGACATCGACTTACCCGTTCGCTAAGGGTCATAGTCTTACCTAGATTCCCAATTCGGCCTGTTTACAGGCCGTTTTCATTTAAGCTCATTTGTGGTTTTATTGCTGGTAGGTTGTCTTTATACAACCTCAATTTGTAACCTTCCTTTCCATTTAGGCCTCTTACCCCTACAATCATCGCACCATAGGGGGAAGCATGCATTCACGATTCAAAATACTCGATTCATTTTTGCTAGAGCACCAGATTTACTGGCGTTCAGAGCCTTTTCACCTATGCCAAACTCACGATCAGCCATGGACAGACGTGAACCTTCCACTTGTCGATTGGTTAGATGGTTTGAGTATTGAACGCATTCAAACGCTAAAAGAACAGCCTCAAGTTCTGATTTCGGAACTTATGCGTTTTCTCCCAGAGTTAGGGAATGCCAATCAACACATCCAGTTTGATAATTCGGCTTTAGTTGGGCTTGATCTTCCGCGCGGTACTGCCGATGGTATTCCCGGCAGAAAGCTGCAACAAATCGTCGCGATGGGTGAGGCTTCATTAGAGCACCATCATGGTAAAGAGTGGCTTGAATGGTGTTCTGGCAAAGGCTTTCTCGGTCGGATCTTATCTCAGCAATCAGATCAAAAAGTCACTAGCTTTGAATGGCAACAATCGTTGTGTGAAAGCGGACAAAAGATTGCAGATGACCAGAAACTAGAGATGGACTTTGTTCAAGGTGACGCGTTTTCAAAAGATGCAGATAGGGTGTTTAACTCAAATCAACATGCTGTTGCTCTTCATGCTTGTGGTGACCTTCATGTCGAATTAGTGAAGAAATCTGTTTCACATGGGCTTCCTGCAGTCACCATTTCTCCATGTTGCTACCACCTTATTCACGATGAAAGCTACCAAGCGATGTCATCCGTTGCGAAAAGCTCAGCATTAACGTTGAGCAAGAGCGACTTAAGAATCCCGCTTCAAGAAACCGTCACTGGTGGTGAAAGAGTAAAAAGGCACCGTCAGTTAGAAATGAGTTACCGATTAGGCTTTAGCCAACTACTTAAGGGTGAGCTTGGTGTCGACGAGTACATTCCTGTACCAAGCATCAAGAAATCGGAGCTATCCGAAGGCTTTGAATCATTTTGTTGCTGGGCATCTGAAGTGAAAGATATATCGCTGGGTTCAGATATTGATTTTGACTCTTATTTAATTCAAGGCGAAGCGCTTTTCTGGGAAATGGAAAAGCTGAGTTTAGTTCAACAAGTCTTTAGAAGACCTTTAGAGATATGGTTGGCCTTAGATCGTGCCATTTATCTGCAAGAACAAGGTTATCAAGCTTCGATTGAAGAGTTCTGCGAACGTAGTGTAACGCCAAGAAACCTATTGATTCATGGGGTTAAGATCGAGCGCTAGCGGTAAACAGCACTGGTACGTGTTTTTACGATCTAACATCATGAATGCAAAATAAAGCTATAAATACAAAAAAATGATAAATACAAAAAAGCCAGCGCGACATAATGTCGTACTGGCTTTTTGTTTAATGTGTCTGAATTAACTGAACGCTTCAACGAGAAGGTTATTGCATTCAGTTAGCCATTACATCATTAGTTAAACATCGCGATTGCTTCTGCAGGCGCTACGTATTCTAGGTCAAAGCTTTCTGCAACTTCTTTACAAGTCACTTTACCGTGGATTATGTTTAGACCTTCTAGGAAACCTTCATCAGATAGAAGTGCTTCGCGGTAACCTTTGTTCGCTAGCTTAACAATGTAAGGAAGTGTTGCATTGTTTAGTGCGTAAGTAGAAGTACGAGCAACGGCACCTGGCATGTTAGCAACACAGTAGTGAACTACGTCATCAACGATGTAAGTTGGATCGGCGTGAGTCGTTGCATGTGAAGTTTCAAAACAACCACCTTGGTCGATTGCAACATCAACAACCGCTGAACCTGGCTTCATCTTAGCGATGTGATCTTTTGTAACAAGTTTAGGAGCGGCTGCGCCTGGGATTAGCACTGCACCAATCACTAGGTCAGCTTCTAGAACATGCTTCTCAATAGCGTCTTCAGTAGAATAAACCACTTTTGCGCGACCTTGGAATTCTTCATCAAGACGACGAAGAGTATCTACGTTGCGATCAAGAATGGTTACATCAGCGCGAAGGCCAACAGCCATACGTGCTGCGTTAGCACCAACAACACCGCCGCCAACAACAACAACTTTTGCTGGCTCAACACCAGGAACGCCGCCAAGAAGAAGACCACAACCACCGTTAGATTTCTCTAGTGTTTGTGCACCTGCTTGAATAGACATGCGACCAGCGACTTCAGACATTGGTGCTAATAGTGGCAAGCGACCCATATTATCTGTTACAGTCTCATAGGCTACGCAGACAGCTTTGCTCTTGATCAGCTCTTCAGTTTGTGGAAAATCTGGTGCAAGGTGTAAATAGGTAAATAATATTTGCCCTTCGCGAAGCATAGCTCGCTCGACAGCTTGAGGTTCTTTAACCTTTACAATCATTTCTGCTTTCGCGAAAACGTCAGCAGCAGTAGGAAGAATGGATGCGCCTACAGCGATGTAATCATCGTCTGAAAAACCGATACCATTACCGGCATTGGTTTCTACAAAAACTTGGTGGCCGTGTGAGATTAGTTCTCTCACGCTAGCTGGGGTCATACCAACGCGGTATTCGTGGTTCTTGATTTCCTTAGGTACGCCAATGATCATCCTGACTCCTCATTTTATTTTGGTTGTTTTATCTATGTGTAGGGTAATTCTGTCGAATTAATATCTAGTATAGATATGTTTAAGTAAAATTTGATACTGAATATTAAAAAGTTGTAGTATATTTTTTTGCAAGGAAGTAATAAGGTGGAATAAAAAATGGCAGACAATTATAAGAAGCCGTCCAAGGAACTAGATCGTATTGACCGCAACATTCTTAATGAGTTGCAAAAAGACGGTCGTATCTCAAACGTTGAACTCTCAAAACGAGTAGGACTTTCTCCAACTCCATGTCTTGAGCGTGTTCGTCGTTTAGAGCGTCAAGGTTACATTACTGGGTACACAGCATTGCTGAACCCACAGTACCTTGATGCTTCACTTTTAGTGTTTGTTGAAATTACGTTGAACCGTGGTGCGCCAGATGTGTTCGAACAATTCAACACCGCTGTGCAGAAACTGGATGACATCCAAGAGTGTCATTTAGTGTCGGGTGATTTTGACTATCTTCTAAAAACACGTGTATCTGATATGGGTGCTTACCGTAAGCTACTGGGTGATACGTTACTTCGTCTACCAGGCGTAAACGACACTCGAACTTACGTTGTAATGGAAGAAGTGAAACAAACCAATCAACTTGTGATTAAAACTCGTTAATCACAATTGGTGAAATGAAAGAAAGCGGACATTTGTTCCGCTTTCTTGCTTTCTGGAATTGGGTTTTTCTGTTTGATATGGTTAAATCAACAGTAGTTTCATTGAAACGAGCGGCTATTGCCGCTCGAGATGTTTTTATCCCGTTTAATTATTAAGTTGGTTTATGTTCAAGCAGAGCAGTAATAAAGTAGAAACAATCATTAAAACGAGTGAAGAGCCTCAGTCTCCTCGTTTAAGTGGTTCTCAACGTCTAAAAGAGTGCAGCCTAATTCTAGGTGTTCTCTTCTCTATTCTACTTGCCGTTGCGTTATTAACTTTTAGCCCTGCTGACCCATCATGGTCGCAAACGGCTTGGGGTGGTGATATTCAAAATGCAGGAGGCTACGTAGGTGCATGGTTGGCGGATACGCTTTTCTTTGTGTTTGGTTCTTTAGCTTATCCTTTACCTATCTTGGTGACGGTTGCTGCGTGGGTATTATTCCGTAAACGTAATGAAGATGAGCAGATCGATTTCATGCTGTGGGGTACTCGTTTACTTGGACTGATTGTCCTTATTCTTACTAGCTGTGGTTTAGCGGATATCAACTTCGATGATATTTGGTACTTTTCATCTGGTGGTGTAGTCGGTGATGTATTAACAAGTCTTGCACTTCCAACGCTGAACGTTCTGGGCAGTACGTTGGTTCTTCTTTTCTTATGGGGAGCTGGCTTTACCCTATTAACGGGCATTTCCTGGTTAAGTATTGTTGAATGGTTAGGCGAGTGTGCAATCAAATCCTTTACGTCAGCCGTTAATAAGGCGCGCGGCCAAGATCAAGAGCTGCTTGAACCTCAGTTAACAGAATCGGCAGACCGCGATTTAATCGAAGAACGTCATCAAGAGCCGAGTTACCGTGATGTTCCTGCTTTAGAAGATAACAAAGAATCAAAAGAGCATGATCTACTAGATCCTGCGATGAGCTTCTCAGCGACCAATGAGTCTTCAGGCGAGGCTACAAATGCGCTAGACAGTGCCGCGTCGCCGAAGCGCCATTACAATATTCATATGCCTGTCGATGCGCCAGCGAAGCAAGACGCTTCAGCTCAAGAAGTGTCTGATATTCAACGTCAACCTGAAGTTGAACCTGAGCCGATCCCTGCTGCGCCTGTTTACCAAGCGCCAGAAGAGCCTTTGGAAGAGGGCATTGAGCGCTCGAAGCAGTTGAATGCAACGATAGAGCAGCTAGAGAATGCTGCAATGTATGAAGATGATCTAGCGGCTCAAGAGCAAGTTGACGCACATGAATCTCAGGTTGCGTACCAACAATACATGCAAAACGAACAAGCGGAAGTTAGTCCAACTCATAGTGATTTTGATAGTGCTGAAACAGCAACGGATAGTTCCTCTGAAGTCGAGGGTGAACTCGGTGCAGAAGACGTTCAGCCTGAATCTTTATATGCTTCGCCAGTGGATGAAACAGAAGAAACAATCGAAGAAGGTTCTTCTGTGCAAGCATCTCCGTTTGATATGGCGGAAGAGCAAGATGAACAAGCTTCAGTGTTCCAACCTGTATCGATTGAAGATGTTAATACTGAGCAACAAGAGCCTTTCGCTGCCCAGCAAGGTAATGCGGAGTTTGAACAAGCTAACGAACAAACTGAAGAGCTTGCTGTTGATCTTCCATGGGAAGAGGTCACGGAAGATGAGTCTGCGCACCAAGACCAAGACCAAGACCAAGA